>NZ_JBIDFF010000002.1:0-189986 GCF_046635645.1 Gilliamella sp. BG2 | reverse complement strand
ATCACTGGCATTTATGTTAATGTGGCTGCCAATGTATTGTTGAGTAATTTATGTACAGCAAAGATCAACAGTCCCTATTCATTTATAAAAAGAGATATTAACGGAGCTTAATAAAATTGTTAAATAGAGCATAAAACTCGATAGTATTGATATTGATACTTGGGGGGATTAAGTTTTGCTATGATAAACATGATCAAGTTGCTGAGTCTACTTGTTCATATCGTGAGTGCACTGATGATATAATGCCACAAGTTTAATCTAACCTTGGAGTTGATATTTTCTTACAATTTATAATATTTTTTGTGTAACTTATAGGTGGTGTCGACATTTTTAAAGACCAAAAATATCAAAAAGTACCGATAATAATTATTGATACTAAAATGCATATTGACTATCTATATTCAGTCAACAACCACTTTTTTTATTTTAAAGATTTATTTCATAAAAATAAGTTAGCAGAGCATGATGTTTAGTTTAATCATACCTCAATTACTGATTTACTATAATAACTAATCTGTCCTGTATTGATGAAAATACAGTATAAAACATATCATGCATTGGACCTGATTGTCCTCTAAATATTGTAAATATGATTACCGAAATTCCAGCTGAAATAACCGCATATTCAACTACCGTTATGCCTTGCTTATTTTGAATAAATTTAGCTAGAAAAGTATTAACTAGAATATTCATTATGCATTCTTTCATCACTTTATCCTTTCATTTAATATTATTTGTATTTTTATGTAAATGAATTCCTTTTAATGTTTATTTTACAATTCTAACGACAAATAGAATAAAATTCAAGTAAATGGGTTTTATATAATCGATTATTTGTTAAATAGTATTCAATAACATCAGTTTGATAATTGATACGTTGCCTTTAAGTAAATTTTTTTAACTTTAGGAAGTACTTGTAAAGTTTACAGTAATCTAAACAACTCCAAAAAAATTGCGCTATATTACACAGTTATTTTAGTTTGTTAGTAGCCTAAATTAAAAGAGTAGAAAAAACACCAAATTATCAATGATAAACACTGGGATTAAAATACATACAGACCATTTCATGTAACTAAAAAAGCTTGGCATGTTAATTTTATTTTGAATTGCAATGCTTTTGACCATAAGGTTAGGTGCATTACCTATATAGCTAAGAGCTCCCATAAAAACTGAACCCATTGAAATAGCGAGTAAGGTTTTTTCTAATATATTCATTAAAATAGTGGCATCGCCCGAAGCTAGATTAAAGAAGACCAAATAAGTGGGGGCATTATCTAAGAATCCTGAAAGTAGACCTGATAGCCAAAAATACATGCTATTGATCGGTTGTCCTTGTTCATTTGTTACTAGTGATATTATTGGGGCTAATGCACCATGGCTACCTGCTCGTAAAATAGCAAGTACAGGGACGATAGTAATAAAAATCCCGATAAACAGCTTAGCAACTTCAATGATAGGCTCCCAATTAAATTCGTTACCGGCACGTACTTGTTTAGGGGTAATTAACATAGAAAATAGGGTAATCATGATAAAAATAGTATCACGAATTAAATTTTGTAAAGCAATATGTGTTCCTAAAACCGTAAAATTAACCGATGAATGCCAAATACCAGATATTAACACGCAGGCAATAATGATTACCAATAAAAAGATATTGCTTACACCATAAACCTTAATAGTGCTAGCTTTTTTAGCAGAAGTTAACGTAAGCGAATCACCATATTGGGTACGAAAGTAGTAGCAATCAATCTTATAATAAATTGCTAATAACAAAATTGAACTAAACAAAACTGGCAACAACATATGTTGAATTGTCCATCCAAAATTAACACCTTTTAAAAAGCCAATAAATAAAGGTGGATCGCCGAGTGGTGTTAATCCACCGCCAATGTTTGCTACTAAAAAGATAAAAAAGACAATGGAATGTACGGCATATTTACGATTGCGATTAGCTCTGATTAAAGGTCTAATCATTAACATAGCTGCGCCAGTAGTGCCCATGAGTGAGGCTAACAGTGTACCTATCGCAAGCAAACCAACGTTTAGTTTGGGTGTGCTAAGCACATCGCTCTTAATTAAAATCCCTCCTGAAACGGTAAATAGTGCAAGCAATAACAAAATGAAAGGAATATATTCAGCTATAATTGCATGAGCAGTAAGATTGATGGTGGTTTGTAGACCAAAAGAATATAAGGCAAACAGTACAAACAGCATTGTCCAAAAAGTAATAATTTTGCCATAATGATAATGCCAAAGTCGCGACAGAAATAGCGGCATTAATGCAATAGAAAATAAAATCCCTACAAACGGAATCCCCCAACAAATTGATAAATCATCACCGCTAAAATCAGCAGCTAAAAGATCAAAAGGTATTAGTGTTAAAACAATAAAGGAACAGAGGGCTTTCATTAATTTTTGTATTTTCATTTTTAAAGAGCTCAAATTATAACAAAGTGTTTTAGTTTTATCAAATTTTAAGATTTTTAATAAGGATTGAGCAATAATATTGTAACGGGAATTTAATAATATAAAAACCACCACAAACAACACCACAGTTAGCTATAACCATCTGATTTAATTGGAAATTAAAATTTTAATAAAATCAATAGTCTACCTGAACAATTTTAGAGCAAGAAACACACTTATAGCACCACAATGTTAATAAATTTGCCCTATCAGAGCGCCAAAATATACCGATAACGAAGTAAAGCTAGAACACCAAACAAGGTTGTTGGCGGTGTTTGCGTTTTAGATGTTATCACCAATATTAATCATTCCACAAAAACTAAAAGCTCCTAAAACTAACACCATATTTTAATTAGAAAATTCACCTATTTTATAACTGAATCATTTCTATCTTTATGTTTATTTAAATTTATTTACATTTCTTTACAAAAAAATCCGCCAAAAAACTAGCCAACTATTTTTTAAATGGCTATACTTTAACCGCTACAGGAAAATAAGCTCATTAAATAAGCGAATAATTATAAAAAATAAAATAAAACAAATAATTACTTGACAGGTAAACCATAATGCATTATCATTTTAGACACCAGACACCAGACACCAGCACTGGCAAACCTATGTATTAAATTTATCAAATAATCCTATTCGACGAGTTTTTACACGAAGCTTATTTATATCTTCCAAATTATCTCTCTATGTTTTATCGAAATTGTCCCCAAAAAGCTTATTGGTGTTGGGACTGTTATTATTGTTATCTTCATGGAATTTACAGGCGAATAGCAAAAAATATCGAACAGGTAATCGTAGTGATGCAATAATAATACCGTCGCCAGTTATCAATTATGTAAGGCCAAATCTATATAATGGTAAGGGAAAATTTGCAGGCCCAGCTGACATATGGAATCCTGATAAGGGCTTTTTAGTACAATCAATTGATTTCGAATCAATTCATCCTGAATCATATAATCAAAATTTCCCGACCACTGGTCTGGATGGTTTATATTTTGATTTGCTCATAACAGGAATAGAACCAGAAAAATTGACATGGGAACCCGTTACTTTGGGGGGAATTACTGCAACAGTGACAAATGTTGTAGCTGAGGATTGGTGGATTCCTTATGAAGATAGGGGAGTTGTAGCCCGTGTTAAGTTAACAGGTCCAGAGGCAAGAACTCAAAGGAATAATCCTAAACCTAGTCAAATAGCTAAGCCAAGGTTACCACAGACGTTTGAGTTAGTGGGTAGAGATAGAGATGGTGTAGAGGTAGTAAAATATGGATTTGAGTTGAGGCAGTGGTTCGTCTATCGAGATAATCTAAATGGATATCCACATCATAGTGACCAGTTAGCATGGTGTAATGGTTTGGGGTATCGCATGTCGAGGGTAAGGGATTTAAGTAATGCGAAGTGTGGTATTAATTGGCCGTTCTGTTCAAATGGCATAGACGACTCTAGCTCATCAGGTAATTATTACCAGCGTCGAATTGGCGGTGGATTTTTCGCAGAATGGGGCGAACCGCACAGTTACTTTGGTGGTAAGGACTTCAACAGCCCCTACGCTGTATGCTGGACGAGTGACAAGGCAGGTAGCACCACCCCGTTTCATGTTTCGCTCGATGGCCGAGTCTACAGCAGTGGTGAGTACCTCCCCTTCAATGCTATTTGCACCACACCTTAGTATTTATTTTTTAATACTTAGGGCGCTAAGCAGGCAAAGCTTGTGAACCTAGCGCTTTAATGACTGAAAGTAAAAACAATGCTCCGACTGATACAATTTTCAAGCTTGCGCTTTTGCTATCAACTGGCTGTTATTAACAAATTATTATTAAATAGCTATTATCAAATAACAAAAGCGCTTTTATTAAAAAGCCAAATTCAACGTAATAAAAAATTAGTCTATAATTGTTTGATTTTATTTAAAAAATAAAATAAAAACTTCAATAAAATCAATAGCCTACCTAAACGTTTTTAGAGTAAAAAACAACGCTACACCGTAGTCATTTTGATTAATTGATTTGTTCGGTTTTCGCATATTGCTGTTAAGTCGTTATAATAGCGGTTATTTGATTTTGGATAAAATAGGACAACCGTGCAAACGCCATTAAAAAAGCTTCAATTACATTGCAGAAACAAACACCAGAATGGCTATGATTTTACAAAGCTCATTAAAATACTGCCTGAGCTGTCTCGGTATGTAAATCAGAATTGCTATGGCAATTTATCGATCGATTTTGCCGATCCTATGGCTGTCAAACAGTTAAATAAAGCCTTGTTATTGAATGATTATCAAATAAATTATTGGGATATTCCAGATGGTTATTTATGTCCGCCCATTCCTGGTCGAGCTGATTATATTCACTATTTGGCTGATTTATTAGCTCAAGACAACCAAAATAGCATTCCAACAGGTAAACAAATTCGGGTTTTAGATATTGGCGTTGGGGCTAATGTGATTTACCCTATTATTGGTTGTGCCGAATATGGTTGGTCATTTGTAGGGAGTGATATTAATCCAGTTGCGATCAAAGTTGCTTTGCTAATTACACAAGCCAATAGGTTATTAAAAAACACTTTGCAGTGTCGATTACAAAAAGACAGTGGATCGATTTTTAAGCATATTATTAAGCCCAATGAATTTTATGCTTTAACCCTGTGCAATCCGCCTTTTCATGCTTCAGCAGAAGATGCATTGGCAAGTACGCAAACCAAATTGAAGAAGTTAGGTAAGCTAACAAATTCCACTCAAAAAACTGTGCTTAATTTTGGTGGACAAAATGCCGAGCTTTGGTGTCAAGGTGGTGAAAGTGCTTTTATTAGTAATATGATTAATGAAAGTACTCAATATAAAACTCAATGCCTGTGGTTTACTTCATTAGTTTCAAAAAAAGAGACCTTGTCGATAATTAACAAAAAATTAAAACAAGCTGCTGTTGTTGAAAGCCGTATTATTCCCATGGCGCAAGGGCAAAAAGTGAGTAGGTTTGTAGCGTGGACTTTTTTTAATCAAGTAGAAAGAAAGGCACGAATAAAAAGCACAAATAAAAAGTAATTAGGTAAAATATTATTGTTTTTATTTTATAAAAATTCTAAATTTTGCTATTTACTACTATGTGACCTTAATAATTAATAGTATAAATCTATCATTGTTGTTTTTATTCACAAATAAATGGTTGTTACTTATATCTTGTTGTTTATTATAATAAAATTAAAACCCAACAGAATCGTTGTTGACTAAAAATTGCATAGTAAATTGGTGATTATTCGATTAAGATGTGCTGATTATAAAATAATCAGCGCCATTTTTATCGCAAAGGAAAATCCCTATGAATAGCAA
Organism: Gilliamella sp. BG2; assembly: GCF_046635645.1. NCBI lineage: Bacteria > Pseudomonadati > Pseudomonadota > Gammaproteobacteria > Orbales > Orbaceae > Gilliamella > Gilliamella sp. BG2. The sequence goes on along the minus strand of NZ_JBIDFF010000002.1, from coordinate 184,186 downwards.
CGAGTCAGCTGTACTTATTAAAAAGTTACAAGAAATTGTTGGTACCAAAAACACTTTAACCAATCCAGCACGCACATTACCTTATCGTCAAGGTATTCGCTTTGGTGAAGGTGATGCATTGGCAGTTGTTTTGCCGGGAACGTTAGTTGAACAGTGGCAGGTGTTAAAAGCGTGTGTTGAAGCGGATGTGATTGTTATCACACAATCCGCAAATACTGGATTAACTGGTGGTTCAACGCCTGATGGTAATGACTATGATCGTCCTGTTGTTATTGTTAGCACTCGTCGCTTGGATGGTATCAAAGTGATAGAAAATGGTGAACAAGTTGTCTGCTTACCAGGTAGTACACTTTTTCGTCTAGAAAAGGAATTAAAAAAATATCATCGAGGTCCGCATTCGGTTATAGGTTCATCTTGCATTGGCGCTTCTGTGATGGGTGGTGTATGTAATAATTCAGGTGGGGCGCTTATTCAGCGTGGTCCTGCTTATACGCAAATGGCGGTGTTTGCTCAATTAGATGCGCAAGGTCAGTTACACTTAGTCAATCATTTAGGTATAGAATTGGGTGATGAACCAGAAACAATTTTACAGAATCTTCAAAATCATACTTATACTGATAAGGATATTAAACGTGATGCTGGTTTAGGTCATGATCACCATTATTGTGAGCATGTTCGTGAAGTAGATGCCGATACGCCTGCTAGATTTAATGCTGATCCTGCTCGTCATTATGAAGCATCAGGTAGTGCTGGGCGTTTGATGGTTTTTGCTGTGCGACTTGATACTTTCCCTTTAGAAAAAAAATCAGCCGTATTTTATATAGGTACAAATGATATCAATGAATTAAATGGTATTCGTCGCCATATTTTAGGCCAATTTAAAACGTTGCCAGTGTCGGGCGAGTATATACACCGTGTGGCGTTTGATATTGCCGCGGTTTATGGAAAACCGACCTTTTTGGCCATTAAAAAGCTAGGTACAGATATGATGCCACGCATGTTTGTGTTTAAGAACTTTGTTGATCGTGTTACCGCTAAAATTCCATTTTTTCCAAAGAATTTTTCGGATCGGTTTTCTATCTTTGCTTGCAAATTTTTGCCAAATCATTTACCAAAATCAATGCGTGATTATCGTGATCGTTATGAACATCACCTTATTTTAAAAATGGCAGATGATGGGATTGCAGAAGCCGAGGCTTTTTTAAAAGACTATTTTCAAAATAAAAATGGTAATTATTTTTTATGTAACGAAAAAGAAGCCGAAGCCGCAATGTTACACCGTTTTGCCGCTGCGGGTGCTGCAACGGCTTATCGTAATGTACATAGCAAAACAGTGGAAAACATTGTTGCATTAGATATCGCACTACGACGTAATGATACCGATTGGTTTGAAACGCTGCCAGAAAACATTGATCAAAACTTTATTTATAAAATGTATTATGGGCATTTTTTCTGTTATGTATTTCATCAAGATTATATAGCTAAAAAAGGGGTAGATTGTGATAAAGTTAAGGAGGAGATTTTAGCATTGCTTGATCAGCGTGGTGCGCAATATCCAGCTGAGCACAATGTGGGGCATTTGTATCATGCCAATGAGGATTTGAAAAAATTCTATCAAGAGCTTGATCCTACAAACAGTCTTAATCCGGGCATAGGTAAAACATCTAAGAAGAAAAATTGGGCTTAATTTTTTAAATTCTAGATGCTATTCATAATTAAAACTAACCGCTAGAAATCACATCTAGCGGTTTTTTCAGAATAATATCACAATAAAACAATTAGTGATTATTTAAATCACACCAACTTTTTTAATTGATATAAAATTTCTAATGCTTGTTTTGGTGTTAAAGCATCAGGATCAATCTGTTTTAACGCTTCTTCAACTTCCGAAGGTTCAGGTTCGTTGATAAAAGAAAGTTGAGATTGAGCAACGCCACTGTTAGCCGTTTGTTTTGAAATAATCTCGAGCTCTTTCAATTTTTGTTTAGCTCGTTTTAGTACTGCCTTAGGCACACCTGCAAGTCCAGCAACAGCAATACCAAAACTTTTACTCGCTGCGCCTTCAGATACTTCGTGGATAAAAGCAACGGTATTATCGTGTTCAATGGCATCAAAGTGGATATTATAAACACCTTGCATATGTTCGGGTAATTGGGTTAATTCAAAGTAATGAGTGGCAAAAAGCGTCATTGATTTGATTTCATTTGCTAAATTTTCGGCACAAGCCCAAGCTAATGAAAGTCCATCATATGTTGAAGTTCCTCGACCAATTTCATCCATTAATACTAAACTTTGTTGAGTTGCATTGTGCATAATGTTAGCCGTTTCGGTCATTTCGACCATAAAAGTGGAGCGACCAGATGCCAAATCATCAGAAGCGCCAATACGTGTAAAAATGCGATCAACAGGTCCAATGACTGCTTTTGATGCAGGGACAAAACTACCAATATAAGACAGTAATACAATTAAAGCAGTTTGACGCATATACGTACTTTTACCGCCCATGTTTGGGCCCGTAATAATTAACATACGTCTGCTTGGTAATAATGAGAGTGAGTTTGCAATAAATGGTGTTTGTAGCACTTGTTCAATGACAACATGACGTCCGTCTTGGATCTCAATACCTGCTTGTGTTGACAATGTTGGACATTGGTAATTGAGCGTTAATGCTCTCTCGGCAAGATTAGTTAAAACGTCAAGTTCTGCAATCGCTTCTGCGCTGGTTTGCATATTAGCTAAGTCGGGCATTAATAGATCAAATAGCTGTTCGTAAAGTTGTTTTTCGAGTGCTAATGCTCGCCCTTTAGAAGTTAGCACTTTATCTTCGTATTCTTTAAGTTCGGGGATGATATATCGCTCAACATTTTTCAGTGTTTGACGACGAGTATAATGAATTGGTGCCAAATGACTTTGCCCACGGCTGATTTGGATATAGTAGCCATGTACAGCATTAAATCCAACTTTTAATGTGTCAATGCCAAGTGTTTCACGTTCTCGGATTTCTAACTGTTCTAAATAATTGGTTGCACCATCCGCTAAACTTCGTAGTTCGTCTAGTTCTGCATTATATCCAGTAGCAATAACCCCACCATCACGAATAATTACCGGCGGTGTTTCGACAATAGCCTGATTTAATATTTCGGCTATATGGTCAAATTGATTTATTTTTTTACGCAAGCTAATTAACGCAGGTGAAGTAAGACCACTTAATAGTGTTTGTAATTGTGGTAATAAATTATAAGCATCACGTAAACGAGCAAAATCACGAGGTCTAGCTGTATGTAATGCAAGTCTTGCCAAAATACGTTCCAAATCACCAATTTGTTTTAATAATGGATTAACTTCATCAATATAATTTTGTAATTCGCCAATAGCTTGTTGTCGATTTTGTAATATAGTCAAATTACGAATTGGTGAATGCAACCAACGTTTAAGCATACGGCTACCCATTGGTGTTTGAGTTTTATCAAGTATTTCAGCTACAGTATTTTGAGTTCCACCAGATAGGTTTTCGGTGATTTCTAGATTACGACGTGTTGCGGCATCTAACACGACAAAATCATAAGCCGACTGTTTGATAATTGAACGTATATGAGGTAGAGCTGTGCGTTGAGTATCTTTTACATATTGTAACAAACAGCCAGCTGCACAAAGTGCATAATTACAGTCTTCCACACCAAATCCAATTAAATCATTAGTACCAAATTGTAGATTAAGCTGTTGTTTTGCTGTTTCAAGATCAAAGTCCCATTGTGGGCGACGGCGCAATCCAGAGTTATTTTCAATTAATGGCATGGATTGAAAATCTTCTGGATATAGTAATTCGACAGGATTTGTACGTTGTAATTCGGCTTGCATTTCCTCGAAATTGTCACATTCAAAAATATAAAATCGTCCTGAACTGATATCGAGTGTGGCATAGCCGTAATAATTTTTATATTGCCAAATTGATGCCAGTAAGTTGTCTTTGCGATCTTCTAATAATAGCTCATCACTTACCGTACCAGGAGTTACAATACGGACAATTTTTCGTTCTACTGGTCCTTTACTAGTAGCTGGATCGCCAATCTGTTCACAAATAGCAACAGATTCCCCTAGTGCGATTAACTTTGCTAAATAACTTTCAACCGCATGATAAGGCACGCCAGCCATTGGAATCGGTTCACCATTTGACGAACCACGCTTTGTGAGCGAAATATCTAAAAGTTGCGAGGCACGCTTGGCATCATCATAAAACATTTCATAAAAATCACCCATACGATAAAACAATAAAATATCAGGGTTTTCAGCTTTAAGTTTTAAATACTGCTGCATCATTGGGGTGTGGTTGGCTAAATTGTCTTTATTAGTCATGGTGGTTTTCTTTTTTTATCTTTCAACGTAATAAGTAAATTCATTAGTCTAACAAAGAACCATTAAGATGCATAAATTCGTACTGGTTCTTATTTTTAGTTTAATCATAAATTATGATAAATGTAAGTTGTATAATGTAATCATCTATATAATAATTTTATTATAACTGATTATTGGTTTATTACAGAGGCTATTTGGGGCTTAATGTAAAATGGATATGCTTGCATTTAATTAAAGAATTGGACTCATTACGAGCCCATTATTCTAAATTATGTACTTTTTATGTGGTTTGGTTATTCAACAATATTGAATATAAAAAAGTTTTTATCTTTATATTGCCATATAAATTTTTACATCATTTTTGTACTAATAACCAGATATTTATAATTCGATTTTTTTATGATTAGTTAAGACTTTTAAATTAATAAAATGGGCAAAAGTAACCAATGGATCGTTATTATCAATTTTATTCAGTAAATTATCAAAAATATTTCGCTTTTTTCCTAATCTATTGGTCAATGATTGTAGTACAAGCAATTTTTTTTACTTGTTTGTGTAGTTATACAAATAGTTTCTCTCAGTCTCTTTTTCCTTTGTTCTTACCTTTTTTATTTGCAGCGTTGATTGGTATAATGTATCAAGCTATAGCAGAAAATTTTTTAGATGAACATTTGGAAATATTTTATGATAATGAAAAGATAACATTTATATCATCTAAATTGGGAAAAAAAGAATTTTTATTTTCTCAAATAAAATTTTTTGCTATTTATCGAAACAAAGGTGCTTTTGCTTCTATTAGTTTTTCTATAGATATTCAAGAAGATGGAAGCGGACCAATAAAAAAAATACGTTATATTAATCATAAATTCTTTTATCACGATGACGAGAGAAAACAAAGTTATGATATTGTATATAGCTTTATGTATGGAATAGGCTGTGATATTTTACTTTGGCAATATGATTTAATTAAAGACGAATATCATTCTAATTATCATAACAGAGCATATCGTTTGACAAAAATTTATAAACGTAAATAATTAATATAAATTGTAGGATTTACTAGCGTTGTTTACAGTAATTTGAGAAACTACTGTAATGAATATACATAAAAAACAAAACTAACTAGAGAATATTTATTTGTTGGCATTGATGATTTTTCACGTGATCTTTATGCTAGTATTTACCCTGATACGTTCCAATTTAGCGAAGCACAATTTTTACAAAACGATGTATTAGCCTGGTGTCCTTATACCACTACATGTATTTATTCTGATAATGGACGTAAATATCAAGGCACTAGTGAACACCTATTGAGTATAAAACATTAAAACAAGCAGCTTAATTTTCTACGTGAGTTGTGTACTAAGTTTGGGGCATTTACAAGTTGTGTACTAAGTTTGGGCATTTACACCTTGACAGGAATACCTGCTTCAGCTTCTTTTAAAATAGCTACGATTTGATGTTCAGTCATTTTTTTCATAATTAAATCCCCTTTACTTTTATCATAGAGAATTTTCTATTTTTTGCTGTAATATTTTAGGGGATAGTTACACCCAAAAATTAAAAAAGCGTGAGAAAAATAATTAATTGCTATAAGTAATATTTTAATAATATGTGGAATCATGTATTATTAGAATATAAGTATTGAACATCTTTATAAAGTTGTTAATTTATTATTTACCTAAGTATCTAAAAATTAGAGATATAGATATGAGTTTATTAGCTGAAGCATATTATAGAATTTATGGTGGTGAGTTAGTTACTCCTTCTCAATATGAGGCAAAAAATCATCTTGAAACAGTTTTTTAAAATCCCATATAACTATAATATACTTAAAATAAAAGGGAGTTTTCATGAGTCGACTACATGTTGATCACAAGTACATAAAAAAATTTGCTGAAGAGAAAGTCAATTTGAAAGCTGACTTTGTCAAAAAATATAGAGATCAAGCAGGTAGACTAAAGGAAAAACTAGAAAATTATCTTAAGGAACATGAGGACTTCTCATTAAAAAAGATTCTTATGTCAGGCAGTCTTGCTAAAGGAACTTCATTAAAAATTATAAATGATATTGATCTAGCTTGTTATATTTCAGGTGCTGATGTACCAAGAGATGTAGATGCTTTATTAAAGTATCTCGAAGATAAACTGAAAGTTGCTTTTCCAAACTTCTCCCCTGATCAAGTAAAACGGCAAAACTATAGTATTTGTGTTTCGTTTCGAAGAACAGGCTTAGATGTTGATATTGTACCAATACTTTATGATGGAGATCCCAACTGGTATGGTTGCTTGGTTAGTAAAGCAAATGGTGAGTTTTTAGAAACTTGTATCCCTAGGCATTTAGAGTTCGTTCGTACAAGGAAAGCAAATGATCCTCATTTTGCTCAGGTGGTTAGATTAATCAAGTTTTGGGCAAGAAAACAAAAAAATGAAGATCCTGATTTTAGATTTAAGTCATTCATGATTGAGCTCATTCTTGCTTATTTATCAGACAAAGGTCAAAATTTATCAGACTATCCAGAAGCGCTACAGAGCTTTTTTACTTATATTGCACGCACGAATCTAGAAGAACAAATATCTTTTACAGATTATTATGATGAATCTAAATTAAGTAAATTTAGTGATATTGTACAGATTATTGATCCTGTTAACTCTAAGAACAATGCAGCAAAGTTATATAGCCGAAAAAATGTAGATAAGATAGTAGATGCTGCTTTAGATGCAGGAGATGCTATTGATGCAGCATTAGCAGCACCTACGGAAGAAAAAAAGCTTTATTATTGGCAAAAAGTATTTGGATCAACTTTTACTGTGTGAACGAGGGAAATATGTCTTCAAGTTATACAACAACTGAAACAGTTACTATTACTTATGCCAAGTATCTTGCTGCTAAAGTAGCTACTGATTTAAAAAGAATGCAACGTTTTTATGGAAAACCTTCTGATAGTGATATTTCTAAATATGAAGAAGAAGTTGTGCTGCTTATTAAATACGGATACTTAAATAAAGTCACTTATGGTTTCAAAAAAGAAGGTAAATGGATAGAGCCTACGCTAATTTATACTAGTTCAGATTTACAAAATACAAATGTAGATGATGACCCAGGAAAGATTAGGCCAGGGAAAAGTATTGTTGGTGCTAGCTTTTCAAGTTATTTAACTTATACAAGTAAATGGGATAAGCTTTCAGTTCAAGAAAAATCTGATTTTAAAAATAAATTACCATTTAAAAGAGTTGGTGCGGAAGAGCCATCAGTTAATGGATACTTAGAGTCTGATCGAACCTACTCATCAGGCAGTCACTCACTATCTCGTTCCTCTGTAAGGAGTTATTAATGACACAAACTAATACTACTGAACTATTTGATAACCCTATCTCTTTCCCTGATCCTGAAGCCCAAGAAAGATTATCTAAATTAATTGGGCTGGATGATAAAATTTCTAACCTATCTAAGATATTAGGTTTATTAATAAATAAAGATGGCTTAAAAAAATGGGCTGAAAAATATTATTCAAATGTTGATGATATTATGAATATTGTTTTGCGTAGGCCATCACTTGTTGTATTAGCGGGGGATGTTGGTTCTGGCAAGTCTGAGCTAGCTGAAACTATAGGTGACTTTGTTGCTAGACAAGAAAAAATTGATATTACCTTATTTCCATTAAGTCTATCCTCCAGAGGACAGGGGCGAGTAGGTGAAATGACTCAACTAATAAGTTCTGCTTTTAAGCATACAATAAAAGAAGCTGAAAAATTGAAGCACTCAAATAAGGTAACTGGAGGTATTATTTTACTTATTGATGAAGCTGATGCTCTAGCACAATCAAGAGAGTCAAGTCAGATGCATCATGAAGACAAAGCTGGAGTAAATGCCTTTATAAGAGGGATTGATAGTATTACCAATGCCAAGCTGCCTGTTGCTGTCATTATGTGTACCAATAGAGTAAATGCGTTAGATCCCGCAATTAGGCGTAGAGCTGCTGAGGTTCTAATTTTTGATCGCCCAGATGATAATAAAAGAAAAGATGTTATCTCCTCATTATTTTCTCCTTTCGAGTTTACTGATAATGATATTATGAAATTAGTAGAGGCCACTGGCCCCACAAAAGACAGGAAATTTGGATTTACTTTCTCTGATATAGTTCAGAGGCTTACTCCTGCTATTATTTTAGACGCATATCCAACACAAAAAATAGATCCTAATAGAGCATTAGAGATTGCTAGATCTTTTATTCCAACTAAGCCGTTTATAGAGGATAGTTTATGAGTGACTGGTCACTTCCTGAGTTATTAGGGAGTCTGCATAAAGACATTATTAATAGGCTTGGTATTGTAAGGGGAGCATTAGGACATCCTGGAACAAAAGGAGATGGCTCCGAAAATGTTTGGCTTGATCTTTTTAATACTTATTTACCCAAAAGGTATCAAGCAATAAAAACACATCTGGTTGATAGTAAAGGATCATTCAGTGATCAAATTGATGTTGCCATTTTTGATAGGCAATATTCTCCCTTTGTATTTACATATGAGGGTCAGAATATTATTCCTATTGAAAGTGTTTATGCTATTTTTGAAGTAAAACAAACAGCAGATAAGTCAATGATTGATTACACTAAAAATAAAATATCTAGTGTAAGAAAGCTTTTATCTACAAGCTTACCTATTCCTCATGCTGGAGGAGAGTATCCCCCCAAAGATCCTATTTCAATTATAGGAGGTATTTTGACTCTTAAAAGTCAATGGACCCCTGCATTAGGAAACGCTCTTCAAGTATCTTTGGAAAAGGATAATATACTTGATATGGGATGTATAGCTGATCATGGTTATTTTATAAAAAATGGAGATACTTACTCATTAACAAACTCTGATAAGGCAGCTACAGCTTTTTTATTTCAATTAATATCAAGATTACAAAGCAGTGGAACCGTTCCTATGATCGATATTTTAGCTTATTCTAAATGGTTATAAATTCTGGCTTAAGCAAAAGGAACTAATATGTAGGATTTACTAACATTTGATCCTTGATCCTAGCCAAAAAAGTGGACAAAATTCGCTGTAAATGCCCCAAACTTAGTACACAACTCACGTAGAAAATCATGCTGTCTGTTTTAGTGTTTTATACTCAATCGGTGTCATGTTTATAAAGGTTTTTCCTATAAATTCTGGTCCATTTGATCCTCGCCAAAATATTAGACAGTGCCCGCCTCTATCATTTTTTCGTTTTGGTAATATTGTTGTTCATATTGTTCAGGTGATACCCAGCCATTGGCTGAATGACGGCGTATCCGATTATAATAGATTTCAATATATTCAAATAGTGCTTTATTAGCCTGCTTCCTCGTTTTGTAGTAACAGTCATGAATAATATGGGTTGTGAGTGTATGAAATGGATCGGCTACACTAAATCATACAACTTTTTTAAGGGGTAAGGTAAACTTATCACAACTAAAAAAGGAACAAATATGAATAAGATTAAACGTAAAAGACGAACATTCACAGATGATTTTAAACACCAAATGGTCAGTCTTTATTAACATGGTAAATCACGTAGTGAAATCATTGCCGAATATGATTTGACACCATCAGCTTTGGACCGTTGGATAACGCAAGCAAGCCAAAGCGGCTCATTTAAAACAAAAGATAATCGCAGTCCACAAGAACAAGAGTTAATCGCATTGCGTAAAGAGCTTAAACAACTCCGTATGGAAAACGATATTTTAAAGCAAGCAGCACTGATAATAGGGCGAAAATCGCTATCCTAAAAGCAAATCGACATCGTTATAGCATAACAAAGCTATGTCAATATTTAGGATTATCAAGACATTATGCTTATTATCAGTGTAAATTGAATAGACAAAAATCAGTAGGGTTTTATGCCAATAAAATCGTGACGCTATTTAATCAGAGCTATCAGTCTTATGGTACAAGACGAATTCGATTTGATTTACAGAAAGAGAATATTTGGGTGTCACGCCGTTACATTGCTCGGGTGATGAAAGCCTTATTGCTGGTATCAAAATACACCGTTAAACGTTATCAATCTCACAATACGGAAGTGAATGAAACCGCCACAGAAAATCACCTGCAACGACAATTTGATGTAGGTGATAAAAAACAAATTGTTGTTGCGGATTTAACCTATATTCAAGTTAAGCAACGTTGGAACTATTTATGTGTTTTAGTGAACTTATCCGATAGGCAAATTGTCGGTTGATCCTCGACAAAAAAGTGGACAAAAGTCGCCTCTATGATATAAACAAAAATCATAGGAGACAAATATCATGGTGGTCAAAAAATTTAGTATCGAATTCAAACAACAATCAGTGGATTATGCGTTATCTAATGCACACCTTTCTATCAGCGAACTTGCCAACCATCTAGGTGTGGGTAAATCAACCCTTGATAAATGGATTAGGCAACTTTCCCCGAATAAAACTAGCCGTCGAGAGTTAACCACTGAGTAACAGCGGATAATGGCGTTAGAAAAAGAGATTAAAGAACTGAAAATGGCCAATGATATACTAAAAAAGGCGCATGTGCATATCATCAACAATCCAAGTCGGTGAAGTACACTTATATGAAAAATCATTTAACCAGCTATCCGGTTACTAGGATATGCCGATTACTTGGTGTCAGTTCATCGGGTTATTATGCTTGGTTAAAAAGAGCAAACAAATCAGCCAAACTCAGCGAGTATATCCAAAAACAGTATTGGCAACATAAAGCCCGTTTGGGTGCACCAAGCCTGCTTCATGATGCAAGGGAAGCGGGCTATCAAGTTTCAGAAAGGACAATTAGCCGTGTTTTGCAACAATTGGGATTACGTAGTTTAAGATTGCATAGTAAAGCAGCACGTAAATTCAAGTATAAAACAGACAAGGCTCATCACAATATTGCGCACAACACGTTAGATAGGCAATTTAACCCTGATAAGCCTAATAAAACATGGGTAACCGATATTACTTATATTAAAACGGGGGAAGGTTGGTTATATTTGTCGGTGATTATCGATTTATATGGACGAAAAGTGATTGCTAGGCAAACCAGTCGCTACATAGACCGCCATTTAGTGTGTAATACATTAAAACAAGCCTTATTTCGGCGTCACTTTCCTAAAAATGTACTCATTCATAGTGACCAAGGAAGCCAATATTGCAGTGCTGATTTCAAGCAATTATTGTTACAATATGGGCTAAGGCAAAGCATGAGTCGAAGAGGAAACTGCTTTGATAATGCGGTTGTTGAGAGTTTTTTTCATACACTCAAAACACATATTATTCATGACTGTTACTACAAAACGAGGAAGCAGGCTAATAAAGCACTATTTGAATATATTGAAATCTATTATAATCGGATACGCCGTCATTCAACCAATGGCTGGGTATCACCTGAACAATATGAACAACAATATTACCAAAACGAAAAAATGATAGAGGCGGGCACTGTCTAATATTTTGGCGAGGATCAGTATTACAACGCCATCAACAAATACATAGGAGCATATAGAAGACAAAGTCTGCGGTCCTTGCGCTTTTGCAACTGAGTAGCAAAAGCGCTTTTCTAAAAAATAAAACTTACTACAACAAAAAAGTACTCTTCGCTAATCCACCTTATAGGTGAATAGTTGTTACTAATTTTAACCTTGATTGGTTAAAAACAGTTTAAGCGAAGGATTATGTGTTTCGTTGTGGAAACCATAATCGAGTTCAGTTAGGTGTTGATTAAACTGGTTAAGGGTTGATTCGTCGATTTCAAATGCGGTAAGTACACGACCATAATCGGTACCGTGACTACGATAGTGGAACATTGATATATTCCAATTAGTCCCTAACGTTTGTAAGAATTTAAGCAGCGCTCCTTGCGATTCAGGGAACTCAAAACTGTATACTTGTTCTTGAAGCGGTTTGCAAGGTTTGCCACCAATCATGTAGCGTACATGTAGTTTTGCCATTTCGTCTTCGGTTAGATCCACAACCGGGTATTTTGCAGCAGCAAGCTCTTGCATGATGTCATCTTTTTCGTTGCTTTGTGCTATTTTGATTCCAACAAAGATGTAAGCAGACTTTTCGTCATGATAGCGGTAATTAAATTCGGTCACTGAGCGTCCGCCAAGGAGCTGGCAGAATTTTAAAAAACTACCTTTCTTTTCGGGAATAGTGACAGCAAACAGGGCTTCACGCTTTTCGCCAAGTTCGCAACGTTCTGATACATAGCGTAAGTTGTGGAAATTTAAATTAGCGCCTGACAGTATATGAGCAAGTTTTTCACCACAGATGTTATGCTGATCGACATATTTTTTTAGTCCAGCTAATGCTACTGCGCCAGATGGTTCAGCTATTGCACGTACATCGTCAAATAAGTCTTTCACTGCCGCGCAAATTTCGTCGCTATTCACGGTAATAATATCATCAATATATTGTTGGCAAAGTCTGAATGTTTCATCGCCAATTCGTTTGACAGCAACGCCTTCAGCAAAGAGTCCGACACGCTCTAAATCAACAGGGTGACCTGCATCTAATGCAGCTTTTAAGCAAGCTGAGTCTTTAGGCTCAACAGCAATAACTTTGATTGATGGCATGATTTGTTTGATTAATACTGCAATGCCTGCGGCAAGCCCACCACCACCAACAGGTACAAAGATTCGGTCGAGTTTAGCATTTTGTTGTAATAGTTCCATAGCAATACTGCCTTGCCCAGCAATTACTAATGGATGATCAAATGGTGGAATAAAGATGCGATTTTGTTCTTTAGCCAATTCCATTGCTTTGGCTTTGGCTTCGTCAAAGTTGGCACCATAAAGTAATACTTCACCACCAAAACTTTTTACAGCTTCAACTTTGATATCGGCAGTTGTTAGTGGCATAACAATTAAAGAACTGATGCCTAATTTTGTAGCCGAAAAAGCCACTCCTTGCGCATGGTTGCCAGCCGACGCGGCAATAACGCCGCATTTGCGTTCTTCTTCACTTAAGCTGGCTATCATGGCTTGTGCTCCACGGATTTTGAAACTGTGGACGAGTTGGCGGTCTTCGCGTTTGACAAAAACTTGATTGTGTATTCTTGCCGAGATTTTTTCCATTTTTTCAAGTGGAGTTACTTCTGCCACATCGTATACGGCGCTACAAAGCGTTGCTTTTAAATAATCTGCACCAGTAAGTTGAGTATTTTCTTGTTTCACAATTAGCCACCTAATTTACTTTTATCTCGTACGGCACCTTTGTCTGCGCTTGTTGCTAAACTGGCGTAAGCTTTAAGCGCAAATGAGACGTAACGATCTCGATTATGAGGCGTAAATGCTTTTTCACCTCGTTCTAGTTCTGCAACTCGTCGACGTTCAAGTTCAGAAGTTGGGACATCAAGTACTAATTTACGATTTGGGATATCAATATCAATAATATCACCATCACGAACAAGACCTATAACGCCGCCATTTGCTGCTTCAGGAGAAATATGACCAATCGATAAGCCAGAGGAACCACCAGAAAAACGTCCATCTGTTATCAATGCACATTTTTTGCCTAGACCCATGGATTTTAAATAACTGGTTGGGTAGAGCATCTCTTGCATACCCGGTCCGCCTTTTGGTCCTTCATAAATGATGACAACGACATCACCTTCAACCACTTTGCCTCCTAATATGCCATCAACAGCATCTTCTTGGCTTTCAAATACTTTTGCTGGGCCTCGGAAAATTAAATTTTCAGTAGCAACGCCTGCGGTCTTAACAATTGCGCCATCTTGTGCCACATTACCATAGAGTGTTGCAAGTCCACCGTCTTGACTATAGGCGTGAGCTTTATCACGAATACAACCATTTATACGGTCATCGTCAAGTGAATCCCAATAGCAATCTTGTGAAAAAGCTTTAGTGGTGCGAATGCCTGCAGGTCCACTACGATACATTTTTTTTACTGCTTCGTCGGTAGTTTGAGTTATGTCGTATTTGGTGAAAGTTTCTTGTAATGTTAGTCCTAAAACGTTGTGCACATTGCGATTTAGTAATCCTGCTTTATCTAGTTCTGACATAATTGACACAACACCACCAGCTCGATGAACATCTTCCATATGATATTGTGCTGTACTTGGCGCTACTTTACATAAATGTGGGACTTTTCGCGATAATCTATCTATATCTGACATGGTAAAGTCGATTTCGCCTTCTTGTGCAGTAGCTAACAAATGTAATACGGTATTGGTCGAGCCACCCATAGCAATGTCTAATGACATAGCATTTTCATATGCCGCTTTTGTTGCAATTGAACGAGGCAGGTAAGATACATCATCATGTTCATAATAACGTTTGGTGATTTCAACAATGCGTTTAGCTGCGTTTAAAAAGAGTTGTTCACGTTGTTTGTGAGTGGCAATAAGTGAACCATTGCCCGGTAATGAAAGTCCTAATGCTTCGGTTAAGCAGTTCATGGAGTTAGCCGTAAACATACCTGAGCAAGAACCACAAGTAGGGCAGGCTGATTCTTCGATGGTTTTGCTATCTTCATCGCTAACATTTGGGTTAGCACTTTGAATCATTGCGTCAACTAAGTCTAATTTAATGATTTGGTCAGATAGTTTGGTTTTGCCTGCTTCCATCGGTCCACCTGAAACAAAAATGGTTGGGATATTTAAACGAAGCGAAGCCATTAACATTCCCGGTGTGATTTTGTCGCAGTTAGAAATACAGATCATGGCGTCGGCACAGTGTGCATTAACCATATACTCGACAGAATCAGCAATGAGTTCTCTTGAAGGAAGTGAGTAAAGCATTCCACCATGTCCCATGGCAATACCATCATCAACTGCGATTGTATTGAACTCTTTGGCAATGCCACCCGATGCTTCAATTTGTTTGGCAACTAGTTGTCCAATGTCTTTTAAGTGGACATGTCCTGGTACAAATTGTGTGAATGAGTTAACCACCGCAATGATGGGTTTACCAAAGTCTTCATTTTTAACGCCAGTTGCACGCCATAATGCGCGGGCACCAGCCATGTTTCTACCCTCGATCGAGGTTGCTGAACGATATTTAGGCATTTCCTGCTCCCAATTTTATGCAAGTAACCGTGTTTAACGGTTTGTAGTTTTTAATATTAATCACCAAGTTAAAAAGTCATCCGCCAACATGGTTGGCGGATTTTTGATTTTATTTATTATTTAACAAGATCTAACCAACCATATTTATCTTCAGTTTTACCATTAAATAAACCAAAGAATGTTTGTTGGATTTGTTTGGTGATTGGACCACAACGGCCAATGCCAACTTGGATGCGGTCAACACTGCGCACAGGTGTGATTTCAGCTGCAGTACCTGTCATAAAGACTTCATCTGCCAGATAAAGTGATTCGCGTGATAGTGTTTGTTCTCGCACTTCAATACCAATGTCACGTGCTAGCGTTAATACTGCATCACGTGTAATACCAGGTAGCGCCGATGACGATAAAACCGGAGTGTATAAAATGCCATCTTTAATAATAAAGAGATTTTCACCAGCACCTTCAGATAAGTGACCATGAACATCTAACGCAATACCTTCTTGGAAGCCATTTGCTCTCGCTTCAGAACCAATTAATAATGATGATAAATAGTTACCACCTGCTTTAGCTGCGGCAGGAATTGTATTTGATGCAACGCGATGCCAAGATGAGACCATTGCATCAATACCTTGGTCTAATGCTTCTTCGCCTAGATAAGCCCCCCATGGAAATGCAGCTATCATAACATCGGTTTTATAACCCTCACGTGGGTTAACGCCCATACCCACATCACCAATAAAGACTAATGGGCGAATATAAGCGCTTTTTAAATTATTTTTTTTAATGGTTTGACGTGTAGCTTCCATGATTTCATCAAGAGAATAAGGTACAGGGAAACGATAAATTTTTGCTGAATTTAACAGCCGTTGTGCATGTTCTTTGTGGCGAAAAATGGCAGGACCTTTATGGGTGTCATAACAACGTACACCTTCAAATACTGAAGTTCCATAATGTAAAGCATGTGACATTACATGAACTTTTGCATCTGCCCATGGAATCATGTCACCATTCAACCAAATATAATCAGATTTTGCTGTAGAACTCATTTTGTTTCCCTCTTTATTTTTCAATTTGTTAAGCATGTACTTTGCTTTCGGTATTTTTGTTTTAACGGTCAAGCATTATACTACACTTATTTGTTTATTTAACTGTTAAATTGTTTACCATCTTTGATTTAAGATATTATTTAATAATAAGTTGTTTGAGATTATTATTACTCAATTACTATTACATCTTCTAATTTTGCTACTTGATTTTGTAGTGTCGAAAACGCTCTTTCGGTGGTTAATATTAATGTCATAATTAGTATGTTGTTTTCAACTGTTTGCATTTGCATTGATTTAATATAACCACCCCGATGACGGATAACCCGTAATATACGTTCAAGTGCCCCCAATTTGTCATAAGCTTTTATGACTAATTGGTATTGTGTTTGTTCGTTCATTGCTTACTCCTCACAACTTCTATCTAGCATGTTTTCGTTTGCTGCTCCAGGTGGTACCAGTGGCCATACGTTTTCTAATTCATCTATGCATACATGTAAAAGATAAGCACCTTTTGAATTAAATAGGTTATCGAGCGCAGTATCGATTTGTGACTTTTTGTTGATAGTTTGCCCAGGTATATCAAATGCTTTAGCTAGCATTAAAAAGTCGGGATTATCTGATAAATTTGTTTCGCTGTATCTTTCGTTAAAAAATAATTCTTGCCATTGGCGAACCATACCTAGGCGTTGATTATCAATTAATACAATTTTTATTGGCAATTTTTTACGTTTTATAGTAGTCAATTCTTGGACATTCATCATGAAAGATCCATCACCTGATACACAAATTACACAGTCATTGGGTCTTGCCATCTGTGCGCCAACGGCCGATGGTAAACCAAATCCCATTGTGCCAAGCCCACTTGATGTAATGAAGTTTTGAGGGTGATTAAAGCACATATGTTGTGCTGTCCACATTTGGTGTTGTCCCACATCGGTAGTGACAATAGTATTAGCTGATTTTCGCTCAGAGATAGTTTTTAATAAAGTTGGCGCATAAATAGCTTCACCAGGGTGATCATATCGAGTTGGGTATTGTGCTTTTAGTTGATTAATTTTTTTATGCCAGTTATCAATTGAAACTGTTTGATTTAGTAGTGGTAAAACTTGCTTTATATCGCCTTGTAATCCTAAATGGCTTTGGCGTAATTTGTTGATTTCAGCTTGATCGATATCAATATGAAGTACTTTAGCATGTCGTGCAAATTCATTAAGATTGCCGGTAACCCTGTCATCAAATCGCACTCCTAGGGCAATTAGTAGGTCACACTCTTGCACTGCTAAATTGGCTGCTTTTGCTCCATGCATGCCGACTAATCCTAAATAATAGGGATTATTAATATCGGCAACACCAAGCCCTTTTAATGTTGATACACTTGGAATTTGTGTTAATTCCATAAAGCTTCTAAGTTCGGATATTGCGCCTGAAAGCCCAACACCTCCACCAATGTAAAGTATTGGTTTTTGGGCTTGGGTGATCATTTGTTTGGCTTGTTTTATATCATCAGGCAAGATTGGGTATAGTTGAGTTTTATTCTGTGCGATTTTTAATGAGGGTGGCGTTAAATAGTTTTGATACTCTAGGTTTGCAAGCTGTATATCTTTGGGAACATCAATTAATATTGGTCCCGGTCTTCCCGAATTGGCTAAGTTAAACGCCTCTTCTAATATATTGGGTAAATCGTGTGCATCATCGATTAAATAACTGTGTTTGGTGCAAGCAAGAGATAATCCTAAAACATCAACTTCTTGAAAGGCATCAGTGCCAATAAGCTTTGTGGGAACTTGTCCTGTTATGGCAACAATCGGTACTGAATCAATTAAGGCGTCGGCAAGACCGGTAATGATGTTGGTTGCTCCAGGGCCCGAAGTGGCAATGCAAACGCCAGTTTTGCCTGTTGCACGAGCATAACCTATAGCTGCCATGGCAGCACCTTGTTCATGACGACATAGTACATGTTCAATACCCCCGTCATAAAGTGCATCGTATAGAGGCATAATTTGTCCACCAGGATATCCAAAAACGATGGTTACGCCTTTTTCTTTTAAGGTTTTTACTATCCACTGTGTTCCTAACATTTATTCCTCGCTTGTACTTTACCTATCCATTAACCATAAAAAAACCCCCGCTTTTTGGGAGCGGGGGTTTTCTGATTTATGTATAAACATATTTTTTATTCAAAAACGCCCCCGCGCAGGAATGATGACCACGCTGACAATAATATTGATGAGGACGATTTTGAGTGAAAATTTCATAATGTTGGATGATTAACTTTTTATCATTTTTTAAAATATTTTTAACAAAATACCCTTTTTTAAAAAAAGTGCAACAGTTTTTTATTGCTTTTGCTATTTAGCATAAATAGTTTGTGAAAAAGTTTCAGGAAACACTGTGTTTTAGTATAAAAATATCGGTTTTAATAATTTGGTTTGATGTTTTTGCAATGTCAGTGTATAAAAAATAAATATAAGTAATATAAAGAAATATCGAATATTTAAAAAATGATATCAGTATGAAAATATTGCAACTAATTATTTTTGTTATTTTTAAATTGGTTTTAATAAACTTTGATAACGCTAAAAAACTTCACAAGATACATCTACCGCGGATTGGGAAAATGGTGATCTTAATGATTCTCAAAGTTCAGTCAATGATCCAATCCTTCAAAAATTACTTAACGCATATTGTGAAAATAGTAATGAGATGAATGAGCTTAAAAAATTTTCTAAATGGTGTTAACTATCACTACGATATAAATAATAAAAAAATCATAATAATTTATCTAAAATCAATATGTTGTAAATAAAAGCAACCTGTTTTTAAAATTTTCTTTTACTAGCTTCGTATATGTTAATTTGATACACTTAGTTCAGTGCAAGATTATGCAATATTTAAGGTTTCGGCTTTACTATTTTCAATGACCTCACCAAGCCAATCATAGAAAGCCGCCTTTGTTTATTATTAGCCTCACTTTTTGTTTGTTTAAAAATCTTTGGGGATGATATTGAGCAATGCTATTAAGTTTAAAAAAGAATATTCTAATTTTTGTTGTCAGTAAATATAATTTATTGAATTAATTAGTTATTTTAAAGATTAAAATAGGTTTATCAATAGGATTTTGTGATTATTAATTGATTTCATTTAAGTTATATCGAATTTGTTTTCAAATACATGTTTAACTTAGGAGAAAATTATGAGCAAACAAATCTATAATCCACTTACCAAATATCATCATGATAAGTTCCCAAAACAAACACAAGTTGCACCAGCTTTACAGTGTGAAATGACCCCAACTCCTGATTGTGGTGAAAAAAGCTATCAAGGCCATGGCCGCTTAGAAGGACGTAAAATGCTTGTTACTGGTGGCGATTCTGGTATTGGTCGGGCGGCAGCGATTGCTTATGCTAAAGAAGGTGCTGATGTAGCAATAAATTACCTTCCTTTCGAGCAAAAAGACGCGGAAGATGTTGCTAAGGTTATTCAAGCGGCTGGGCGCAAAGCTGTATTGATCCCTGGTGATTTGAGTGACGAGACTTTTTGTAAAAAATTAGTTGAAGAGGCGCACCATCAATTAGGTGGATTGGATAATTTGACATTGGTTGCTGGTAAGCAGGTTGCTGTTGAAGATATTATGGAACTTACTACCGAGCAAATTAAGAAAACCTTTGAAGTTAATGTGTTTTCGCTTTTTTGGTTAACTAAAGCGGCTTTAGGTTACTTAAAACCAGGATCAACCATTATTACAACTTCATCTGTTCAGGCTTATCAACCTAGCAGTAATTTATTAGATTATGCTTCAACTAAAACAGCTATTATTGCATTTACACGTGGATTAGCTAAACAATTAGGTCATAAAGGTATTCGTGTAAATTCTGTTGCCCCAGGTCCAGTTTGGACTCCATTACAAATTTGTGGTGGTCAACCAAGTGATGCTATTCCTGAATTTGGTAAACAAACTCCTTTACAACGAGCTGGCCAACCTGTTGAACTTGCTGGTGTTTATGTGCACTTAGCATCTGAAGAATCAAGTTATACAACTGGCGAAACTTATGGTGTTACAGGTGGTATGCATATTAACTAATTGATATTTGTTATAGTAAAAGAATTTATTTAAACTCTTTTACTATTAACATTAGATAAAATTAACTTTTAAAATAAAATGGTTATTATGAGTTAATTCATGGTAGTCAAAAAATTAAATAAAAAAGGAATAAAAATGAAACTTTTTAAAGTGATCACTTTAGTAGTGTTAGGGCTTTTTTTAGTCAATTGTGATAATTCAAAATCAAAAACTGATGATATTGAACAACAAGCCAAACAAACAAGTTCAGAAGTAAGTGACAAGGCCAATCAAACAGGTGCAGAAATTAGCGATAAAGCCAATCAATTAAGCTCAGAAATTGGTGATAAGGCTAGCCAATTAAATGCAAAAATTGAAGACCAAGTTAAGCAAGTAAGCTCAGCAATTAGTGATAAAGCTAAAGATTTGTATGAACAAACAAAATCAGAAAAAGATGAGATGCTTAATAAGATTGAAGAAGGTAATTATAATGTTGCTCAAGGTTTGATGATCAAGGCGATTAAAACAAAATTACCTGCAACAATTGATTCGAGTGTAACTTTAGTTGATGTATCGTCAGATAGCAATGCAATTAATTATAAATATATTGTGAATAATATCACTAAAGATGCATTACAGGCTAAAACTAATCAAAAAAATTTACAGGATAAATTGGTTGCGTTTTATTGTGGTGATGATTCTAGCATGAAGACTTTAAGATTAGTATTCCCTAGAGGAGCTAACCATAATTATTATATCAATGACGATAAGGTATTTTCAGTAGATATAAAACCAAGTGATTGTGATGATGATGATTAAATATATTTTTATTAATTTGAATAACTAGTTAAATTTTATTAATATAAAAGGGCTGATTGAAGCCCTTTTTATTTTGGACGCTCTTTCTTAATAGTGTTCATTTACAGCTCTTTTAAAGGTTAATTAATATTATTATTACTGTTTTTGTATTTTTATAGTTTTATCTTTTAAAAGATATCAGGTAGTGATGAATTAGCTTAGGTAGGAATGAATATGAAAGGCATGAAAGTAACATTTGTGATGTTAATGGGGATAATATTATTTGGTTTTAACAATTCAGAAGCAAAAGTTATAGGTACTCAGCGAACTGGTATTCAAGAGAATATGGATATTGTTGAAAGAGGACAAAATATTATTGCTCAATCAACACCTGAAAAAATTAAAGAATTTAATGAGCAAAAAGATGGTGATTATAGTTTTGCTCAAGATTCGGTTGTTGCAGGTATAAAAGAAAAGTTACCCATTGTGATTGATAAATTTACGATGTTCAATGACATATCAAAAGATAACAATAAACTTATTTATAAATATATTATAAAAGGTTTGCCTAAAGATGTGATATTGCTAAAGCAAAATCAGCAATCTGTATTAAAAACGATAGTTACTTTATATTGTGGTAATGACCCAAATGTTGAAGCGTTGAAACTCATATTCCCAAATGGAGTAAGTCATAATTATTATCTTGAAAATGAGAAAATTATGTCGTTTGATTTGGAACCGAGTGATTGTGATTCTAAATAACCATTAATCAACTTAAAAAATACTAGAAACCATCAGCACTAAATGGGTGGGGGCTTATTAAAGCTTACTTTTTGTTTTAAATTGTAAATTTTTTATGTACTTTTTTCACTGATATTTTACAATTTATCGACCACTTTTTAAATAAGTGGTCGATATGTAATTTATAAAATTTACTCAAAGGAATAATAATGAAAAGTTTAAAAACAGTGTCAGCAATTTTGATAAGCTTGGTTCTTTGTAGTTGTGATAATTCAAAATCTGATGCTAATAAAGCTGTTGGTGATTCTTCAAAAAATACTGAATTAAGTCGTTTGCAAGAAACTATTATTAACGAAGCAAAAAAAATGCTTCCAGTTAAAGTTGATGCAAAAACTAATTTGATTGATATAACTAAAGATAATGATTTAATTAATTATAAATATGTAATTGATAGTTCAAAAGATGAGGTATCAATTCCTGATACTCAAAAAATGACGACAGAAAGTCTAAAAACACTTTATTGTAGTAATAGCTCACAAGTTAAACAACTTAGGGATGCATTCCCAAATGGTGTTAGTCATAATTATTATATAAATGATGAGCAATTATTTAGTGTTAAATTGACGCCAGCTTCTTGTACTGCTAACTAAAGTAGTTTGTTTTAATTTTTGATATAATTTATTAATGTGATATAAAACAGGGTGATTTACCCTGTTTTTTTTGAGTTATTCTAGTTCTTTACCTTTTGTTTCGGGTATTAAAAATACAAATGCAGCCGCTGATAATAAATAAGCAGCAGACAGTAAAGCTAATGCGTAGCTAATTGAATAAACAGTAGCTAAATATGCAATTAAAACTTGCGATATTCCTGCAATTCCTCGACCTACATTGAAAATAATATTTTCAGCACTTGAACGGGCATCTGTTGGGTAATGTTCAGCAAGCAATGCACCATATCCGCCCATCATGCCATTTACAAAAAAGCCAATTGCTGAACCAAATATGATTAATATAAACATATCAGTTTGATGAAAATAAAACCAAATTGAAACTGCCGAAACGAATAAAAATAGGATATAAGAAGGACGGCGACCAAATTTATCACATAACCAACCAAAAATTAAGATCCCTAATGACATACCAATTGTTGTTGAAATGGTCCAGAACATTGTATTTTTGAATGGCAATTTGAGTTCAGTTGCAATCATATTTGGCATCCAAACCATGAGCCCATAAAAACCAAAATTTTGTACTGCACAGGCAATAGTTAACCCTATTGTAGTTGCTACGGTTCGAGGATTTTTAAATAATTTGCCAATGGCTATTTTATTTTTATTTTGGGCTTTTAAATTTTGCCAGATTTCTGGCTCTTTTAGGCCTTTACGTGTCCAAGCAACAAATAGCGCTGGTAGTACTCCCATGGCAAAAGCCCAGCGCCAACCATAAATTTCACCAATAAAATTAACGGTCAATGCGGCTAAAATGATACCTACTTGAAAGCCTAATGCTACAATAGATGTTGCTCTTGAGCGTTTATTTTTAGGCCAGCTTTCAGAAACTAAAGTCATACCAATTCCAAATTCACCACCAAGACCAAGACCACTTAAAAAGCGAAATATTAAAAAGCATTCATAGTTAGGTGAAATTGCACATAACCCAGTGAAAAGAGAAAATATTAAAATAGTCCATGAAAAGACTCTTACTCGACCATATTTATCGGCAAGGATACCAAATAAAATACCGCCTAATACGGCGCCAAGTAAGGTTACTGATGTTAAGGTTCCTAAATCAGCTTTAGTTAGGTTAAAGCTGGTCGAGATTAGACTAAAACATACACCTAAAATCATCATATCCATGCCATCAAGTGCGTAACCGACAGTGGATGCAAAAAGGGTTCTTTTTTGATACGGGGTTGTGTGTTCGTTTTCACTTTCTGCTTGCAAGGCTGTGTTTGCTTCAGTGTTCATGTATACCTCTAGTTTTTAAAAATAGATGTTACTTAAAATTTGCGTTTTATGATGTTTAATTTGTGATTAAACGGAGGGTAAATTAAAGCGGGGCAAGTATATACTTAAAACTAGTAAAAAGCCAAGCTTAATGCCCTAAACAGTCGTTTTATCTGCCGATTTTGTTATCGGCAGTTGATTTATTTAATCTTCAGCAAAGTGCCAATAACCTTTGTTGACAAGATCAAGCATGACTTTAAGTGTGTTTTTATCCTGCAACTGTTCGTAATTAAGTGTTTCATTTTCACAAAGTAGATCTATAATAGGCATTGGTAAGTCAATTTTTTCACCATGAATATAGCCAAAATCACCTACTTTAAAGATTCGAATGCTTAGTACACGGTGCAGCTCTGCACCAGCTTCTAGTAATGATTCAAATTCTTCATAATTGTATGGTGGTTCAACTGGTACAATATTTAGATCGTGCATTGGTAGAGTAATGTATTTGCCAAACCAATCGTTAAATAATGTAGGCGTTTTGATTAGGTCGATAATTTGATTTTGTGCTTTTGTTAGTTCATAAGGTTGAACGCGATGGGGATCATTAGGTAGCTTTAAATCTGGATCTTGATAATAAACACTAATTGGTAGGTTATCAATGACATAATCAGCAAAGCTACTTAATAGTTGTTGTGATGTTTGTGTCATAAAGCCAACGGAATAACTTAATGATTCTCCAATGGATATACCATTATGCGGACAACCTGTTGGAATATATAGAATGTCGCCTGTGGTGAGCTCTTCGTCAATGATTGGTTGATATTCTTCGACATGTAATAATGCTTTGTGTGCATTAAATTGTTTATAATTTGGATCGCCATTGCCTACTTGCCAACGCCTGCTACCCATGCCTTGAATAATAAATACATCATAATTATCAATATGAGGTCCAACTCCAGCGCCTTGGGTTGCGTAAGAAATCATTAGATCATCAAATTGCCATTGTGGAAGGCATTTAAAAGGTTTAAGTAAGGTCGCTGCTTGTTCATGCCAATGGTCAACGGCTTGTACTAGCAAACTCCAATGATCTTCACCTAAGTTATCGTATTGAGTAAATGGTCCGAATTTAGCATCCCAAACACCATCTTTATTAGAAACAATTCGGCTATCAATTTCTTCTTCCATCGCTAAACCAGCTAGTTCGTCTGGTGTTATGGGATCAATAAAATTAACAAATGCTTTGTGTAAGATTACCGGTTTTTTTTGCCAATAGTTTGTTAAAAAATCATCCCAATCAATAGTTAATTTATAATTCATTTAATTTTCCTTGAAGATTGAATAACTGGCAAAAATTATGGGTGGTTTTTTGGGCTATATCCTCTAAAGAAACACCTTTTAAAGCAGATAAATATTGCGCAACTACACGAACATACGCTGGTTGGTTTTCTTTACCTCGATATGGCACGGGGGCAAGATAAGGTGAGTCAGTTTCGACCAAAATACGATCAAGTGGAACATATTTAGCAACTTCGCGTAAGGCCACGGCATTTTTAAAGGTGATAATCCCTGAAAAGGAAATATAAAAACCAAGATCCAATAGTTGTTTTGCTGTTTCGATATCTTCTGTAAAACAGTGCAAAACACCAGAGTGGACATGCTCTTCTTTTAAAATTCTTAAAGTGTCTTCTTTAGCATTACGTGTATGGACAATAATGGGTTTGCTTAGCTTTCGCCCTAATCGGATATGTTCTTTAAATATAGTTTGTTGTAGTTCTAAGTTGTCTTGTTGGTAGTAATAATCAAGTCCTGTTTCACCAAGGGCAATGACATTATCTTCTTGTGCTAAGGTTTGAAAGCGTTCAGCATCGTAGGTTTCGTCATCAAGATTAAGTGGATGAATCCCACATGAGAAAGAGCATTGAGTTTGATAAGGTGTAAGCTTATGTTTCATCGATTCATAGCCAGATAGTGTTGTTGCCACGCTTAGGCAATGTTTAACGCTATTGTTGATAGCTTCTTGTAAAACATCTTTGATGGATTTAGTACTAAAGTCTAAACTATCTAAATGACAGTGAGAATCAATTAAAAACATAAAAATCTCTTCTTTATTTATCTTAATGTTGTTCAAAATCACGAACAGGTTTTATTGTTGACCATGAACGGCAAGCAGGGCATAACCAGTAGAGTGAGTTAACTGTGAATCCACATTTTTGGCATCGATAATTGGGTACCGCTTTTATTTGTTCGCCAACCATGTTGCGTAAAAGTAAAAGGCTTTCTTTAGCTTTACCTTGTTCTGCATCAGCAACATGATAGTTCATTAATCGATAAAAACCTTTTAAATTAGGGTGTTTCAGTAATTCTCGATACATATAGTATTGTGCGGTGTCTAGACCTTTTTCTTTTTCGATAACATCAGCAAGCATTAATTCAGCAACATTACCTGTATCTTGATCGACACATATTTGTAAAAATTCTTGAAATTCATATTGATTATTTAGCTTTAGGTAACACTCTTTTAATGCAGGTAATGCTTCGCCAATAAAAGCTTTGTCCTGCAGTAATATTTGCTTAAAAGATTTGATAGCTTGCTCAGTTTTGTTTTGTAGCATAAGAACTTGCCCCAACATGAGTGAAGTACGAGCACATTTAGTGTCTGCCATTGCTGATTTTTGTAATAGACTATTGGCTTTATCGAGATCATCATTATCAATCGCTATTGACGCCAATTCACAATAAAATTGTGCAATATCGGTTTTGTATTTTACATTACCAAGTTTGACCAATTTAGTTGCCATGTTGATGGCATTTATCCATTCACTGGTTGATTGATATATGATGATAAGTTGTTGTAATGCATGCTGTTGAAAGTCTTCTTCATCAATTAATTGTAAAAATGTCTCTTCAGCACGATCGTAAAATCCTGCAACCATGTAATCTCGACCTAGTTGTTGAATAGCTAATAGTCTCTGTTCGAATGTTAAAGATGAACTTTCTAATAGCGCTTGATGAATACGGATAGCACGATCAACTTCGCCTCGAGAGCGAAATAAATTGCCCAATGTTAAATGGGCCTCAAGTGTGCCATCATCTTCTTTTAACATGTCTAAGAAAAGATCGACAGCTTTGTCTTTTTGATTTGATAAAAGAAAATTCAAACCATCAACATATTCACGAGATAGCCGATTAGATTGATTTAGATGTTTCTGTTTTGCATTTCTGTCACCCATATACCAACCGTATGCGGCGGCAATAGGAAGTAACAAAAATAACAGTTCAAACATAGTAACCTATTCTTAATTAGTTTTAGTTGTGTTTATTTGCAGATTATTAGTCATGCCTTCATCATATTTTTTTTGTAATTTATTTAGTTTACGTTTTGTTGATGAGTGCTGTAATTTAGATTTTAGAAAGAAAATGCCGGTTAATATCCAACCAACAATAAACCCCGAACCAAATAAAATAGCTAATAAGACTGATAAGCGGGTTTCAGTTTTAGCCACCAAATAATTGAATGTTACTATTTGATCATTAGCCGAACCTATTGCTATTGAGATGGCAAAGATGATAATTATCAATAAAATTGATATAACAAATTTCATAATGTTGACCTTTCTTTTTTTTGTTTTAGTTAGACTCTTTCGTTTATTATACTCTTCTATTCTTATAATTTCTTTTTGCATTTGGCTAGTTAGATTATTAACTGTATTGCCTAAAAATAATATTGTTTGTTGTAAATGTCACTTTCTCAAAATATTTAATAATCATTTGTCTACTATATGCCATTTTCTAGCATAAAAATAGCAAATTAATGAGATTATCCATGCGATTAATATACTTGTTATTAGATCAATAGGACTATGCATGCCTAATAATAACCGGCTTAATTCAATTAATATTGACCAAATAATGATAGAAGATACTATCACATAATGCTGTCTAAATTTTAGTAATATTAAGGCCAATAGTGCCCAAGTTACAGCTAACAAGGTATGCCCAGAAGGAAAAGCATATCCCGTTTCATTTTGCCAGTGGCCTGATAACCAACTAGGGATTGTTGATGAATTGTTAAATAATTGATGAATAATTTTTTTTCTTTCTGAACCTGATTTCGAATAAAATTGTTGATCACTAATATTATATTCCTGAGCCATCCAAAGTACATAAGGCCGTGATTCAGCGGTTTGTGATTTTAAAAGGCTTTTAATTATTTGCCCACTTAATATTGCGCTAACAAGAAGTAACCATAATAATATGATTCTTTTTTTTGTTTTTTGGGGTAATAGCAGACAAAATACAATGAATAAAATTGTTGAGGTGATAATTCCCCAAGGAAAACTTGCTGTTTCAGTTATTAAAAATAAACATTTAGATGTATTATTTAAGGTTGCTGGTTGCCAATGCCAATTTATGGCTATAATAGTAAAAGGAACAGCTAAGAAAATAGCCAATAAGACTATTGTTTTTTTTATTACTAACCTCATTTATAAACTCAATTAAGTATAAATTGCTTTTGCTTAATATTTTAGCATAGAAGATAAATTTATTTTTATAAAATCTTATTTATCGTTATTGAAAACGGAGATAATAATGCAATTAAAACGTGTTGCACAAGCGAAATTGCCGACGCCTTGGGGGTGTTTCATTATTGTTGGATTTGAAGAAATTGCAACAAAAAAGGATCATGCCGCATTAGTATTTGGTGATATATCTGGCGATACACCAGTTCTCACAAGAATTCATTCTGAATGCTTAACAGGCGATGCGCTTTTTAGCTTACGCTGTGATTGTGGTTTTCAGTTAGAAGCAGCCTTAAAACAAATTGCAAAGGAGGGTAAAGGGATTTTAATTTATCACCGGCAAGAAGGACGCAATATTGGTTTATTGAATAAAATCAGAGCTTATGCGCTACAAGATCAAGGCTTGGATACGGTTGAAGCTAATGAGCAATTGGGGTTTGCAGCAGACGAACGCGATTTCACTCTATGCGCAGATATGCTAACTTTATTAGGTGTATCACAAATTCGCTTATTAACCAACAATCCCGAGAAAATACGAGTGCTTGAACAATCAGGAATTAAAATTATACAACGGGTGCCATTGGAAGTTGGTGGAAATCCAAACAATGAGCATTATCTAGAAACAAAAGCAAATAAAATGGGACACTTACTTCATTTGCATCACTATAATTGCAATCACTAAAAATTTAAGTTAACTAAGAGAACTTATTGGTTTGTAATTGAATTTATCCAAAATAGTAAAAATGTTTAAATAAAAACTCAAAATAGAAAATATTATTTTGAGTTTTTATTACTTGATAATAAGAGAAAAATTTTAATTTAGGTTTATGTGATAATTGTCAATTGTTTGGCACCTTTAAAATCAATTTTTATCGCTGCGTAGCACACCACCATTAGCAATCTGATCTTTAGATAATTCGTGCATTATGATTTGTACTGCTTCTGGTTTACAGTTAAGGGTTTCAACGATGGCATTAGTTACCCGTTTTGCCATTTCTCTTTTTTGCTCTACAGTGCGACCTTCTAAAAAGTCTATAACGACATTAGGCATAGATACCTCCTAGTGATTATTAATTTGGGCAAGTTGTTCATCAGTTAATGCGATTTCATCATTATGGCATATGCTAATGCCAGATTTTATAATTTGCTCAGCAATGGCCTTAGCTTCATCTAATGAGTGCATTTTATAGGTACCACATTGATACTCATTCAATTCAGGAATCTGATTTTGTGATTTAACATTTAATACGTTATGCATTGATTTTAGCCATGCATCGACAACTAATGCCTCATTAGGATTACCAATTAAGCTCATATAAAAGCCTGTACGACATCCCATTGGTGAAATATCGATTATTTCAACTTTATCACTGTTAAGATGATCGCGCATAAAACCAGCAAATAAATGTTCTAATGTATGAATTCCTTTTTCTGGAAGGTTATTTTTATTTGGAATGGTAAAGCGTAGATCAAACACAGTAATGCTGTCACCTTTTGGGGTCACCATTGTTTTTGCAATTCGTACAAAGGGTGCTTTCATTTTTGTGTGATCAACTTTAAAACTGTCTAATAAAGGCATAATGTCCTCCTTGTTATTTGATAATTGTTATTCTAATCAATTTACTAATAAGTACCAGTAGATTTGATATTTACTGATCAAGTAAATTTATTAATTCTTGCTCATCAATAACTTTTATTCCTAGTTCTTGAGCCTTATTAAGTTTAGAGCCTGCTGCTTCTCCTGCAATCACTAGATCAGTGTTTTTCGAAACACTGCCTGTTACTTTGGCTCCTAGTTGCTTTAATTTATCTTTGGCTTCATCTCGTGTTAAAACCGACAATGTACCAGTTAATACTACAGTTTTTCCTGAAAAAGGTGAGTTAATGGCGATCTCTTGTACCTGTGGAATGACATCTTGCCAGTGAATGCCTACTTCATTACTGGTTAGTTGTTCAATTACATT
The DNA here is from genome assembly GCF_046635645.1 of Gilliamella sp. BG2. Lineage (NCBI taxonomy): Bacteria > Pseudomonadati > Pseudomonadota > Gammaproteobacteria > Orbales > Orbaceae > Gilliamella > Gilliamella sp. BG2. Next base: position 153,728 of record NZ_JBIDFF010000002.1, on the reverse strand, counting down.
GCGATTATGTGGTTCTTGAAAAAAGTCAATAATGCTTTCTGCAATGACGGCACCAATTTCGTTTACTGATTGTAGTTTTTCTAGTGAGGCATTCTCAATTGCTGATAAACTACCAAGTTGGTTAACAAGATTTTCGGCAGTAACTTCACCAACATTCGGGATTCCAAGCGCAAATATAAAGCGGCTTAATGTAGTATTTTTAGATAATTCTAGTGCATTTAATAAGTTATTGGCAGATTTTTCCCCAATTTTATCTAAACTACATAGTGTTGGTAGATTTAGTTTATATAAATCTGCAGGTGTTTTGACATATTCTTTATCAACCAGTTGTTCAATAATTTTTTCGCCCATACCATCAACATTCATTGCTCGCCGTGAAACAAAATGCTTTAAGGCTTCTTTTCGTTGTGCAGGGCAAATCAAACCTCCAGCACAGCGTGATATCGCTGCACCTTCGTCTCGAACTATTTGCGAGCCACAAATAGGGCAGTGTGTCGGAAAGATGATTTCTTTTGTGTCGGCGGGTCTTCTATCTACTATGACGGCTACTATTTTAGGAATAACGTCACCAGCTCGGCGTATTGTTACATAGTCACCCTCACGGATACCTAATCGGATTATTTCATCGCTATTATGTAATGTCGCATTGCTCACAATAACGCCAGCAACTGATACAGGTTCAAGCCTTGCTACAGGAGTAATTGCACCTGTTCGCCCAACTTGAAAGTCTACTTTATTTAATTTTGTAATTTCTTCTTGAGCCGGATATTTAAATGCTGTGGCCCATCTTGGTGCTCGAGCAACAAATCCAAGCTGATTTTGTAGTTCAATACTATTAACTTTAATTACTACACCATCGATATCAAAATCTAATGACATACGCTGTTCACCAATTAGTTTAAAATAATCTAGAGCGGCTTGCACCCCTTGGCGTTTTTGTACTTTATTACTAACTGGTAACCCCCAAGCTTTAAATTGCATTAAACGATCGTAATGAGTGTCAGGTAATGTGGTACCTTCGACAATACCAACACCATAACAAAAAAATGCTAATGGTCTTTTTGCTGTAATTTTAGGATCTAATTGTCTTAATGAACCAGCGGCTGCATTACGTGGATTGGCAAATACTCTTTCGTTATGCTTTTCTGCATCTGCGTTGAGTTTTTCGAAGCCTTTATGTGTCATAAAGACTTCTCCTCGAACTTCTAATCTAGAAGGGATGTTATCGCCTCTTAGAACTAGTGGAATTGTTTTGATAGTCTTTACATTGGCTGTTATGTCTTCTCCTGTTGTACCATCTCCTCGTGTTGCTGCTTGTAAAAAACGACCATTTTCATAAAGAAGACTGACAGCAAGTCCGTCAAGTTTGAGCTCACAACAATATTCAACCTGTTCAGCATCGTTTAAATGAAGACGATCTTTAACTCGCTTGTTAAATGCAATAAAACTAGCATCATCAAAGACATTATCTAGTGATAGCATAGGTATTTCATGTTTAATTGATGCAAATTGGGCTAATGGGGAACCACCAACTCGTTGGGTTGGTGAGTCGGAAGTAATAAGATCTGGGTTTTGCTGTTCTAATGTTTGTAGTTGCTTTATTAATTTATCATATTCAACATCGGGAATTTCTGGTGTATCAAGGACATAATAACAGTATTCATGATGTCTAATTAGGTTGCGTAGTGAAGTCAATTGCTTCGCTATGTCTTTATTCAATTCAGGTGTACTTACTGAATTTTTTGTTTCATTATGTAGCGACATGATTATATGCTCTTATTAAAACGAAGGTTTGGGAAAATATTATAAATAGGTTATATTCATTTTTATCCACCAATTCAAGTTGGTGGAATTTTTTAAAAGATTTGCTGAAAAGACTACGGTTAAATTTCGTTACTGACCTTTTTAATACGTTCTTTATAACTGTCTATTTTTTGAGGGGTTAGCATATGATGTTCATCATCTAATACTACACCGTTGACATCGTCAGCTATGCGTTGTGCTGTTTGCAACATTAATTTGAAGTTTTGTTGATTGTTACCCTCTGTAGGCGCAACCATAAAAATAGACACACCAGGTGTGGTAAATTCATACATTGTATCGGGATCCAAATATCCAGGTGTCACCATATTGGCTAAACTAAATAATATTGCTCCATTACCCGCAGGATCTACATGGCGGTGAAAAATTCTCATATCACCGAACTGAAAACCAGATTGCATAATGCTAGCGAGTAACACATCACCTTGTAATAATTTCCCGTTAATGCCTGTGATATTTAATACAATAATTTCGGTTGTGGATTGTTCAGTGTCAATATTTATTTTTTTGGGTTCTTCGTTATGGTTAATTTCATTATTAGTATCTGATGGTTTTTCTTTCGTTGTAAGAATTAAATCAGGGTGTTGTTCATCTTCAAAAAGATCAAGTTCAACATTGATAGCTGGTTCTTTTGTTGTTTCAGCATTAATCTCTTGTTTGTCGTCATTATCAACAAATAAATCTTCTTGTTGAGGTATTTTTTCTTGCTCTTTTGTGAGTTCATTAATAATTACATCGTTTTCAACGGTTTCACTGCTTTTTGTTGTTTTAGGTTTGAGTAAGATAACATCATCATCTTCTTCTATGTCATTCATAGAATAGTTTTGATATTGTTGAGTATTTTTTTCAAATTTTCCTTTTTTATTTGAACTAAAAAGCGAAGAACGTTCTTTTTTATTGATCCAAAACCCATGGATGAGCAATGCAATAATGACCAAGGATGCAACAACAACTAGAACAATACGTAAATTATCCATAATAACCATCTCTGTATTAAATTAAATATAGACTCAAATTATTCAATCATCTTTTGAAAAAGTGATTGCGGAGTACAGTAATGTAAATTTTTTATTCTTTATTAGCAATATGAATTAATATTCATTAAAGCAACCATATTTGATATTTGTAGTATAACATTTTATTTAAGATACTTTATAGCACAAAAAATCAATTACTCTATATTACTTTATTTCTAGCAATAATCCTAATTAGCAATACTTTTTTTAGTATCATAATCTAACTAGCTATTTTTTAGAACTCTGTGCTATTAACTTGTAAAGATACTTACAATCTATGCATATTTTTTGTAAAATCGCCGATTACTTTTAACTAAGATCAATTATTAAAAATTAAAATAATTATTAAGTTTACTGAGGTCATTTTTATATGAGATTTAACAAGCTATTATTAGCCTTGCCTGTGGCGTGTGCTAGCCTACTTTTATTAACAAGTTGTGATAATGGCAATTCAAAAAATGGTAATAATAAATTACCGAAGGTAACTGTATTTAAAGTGGAACCATTGAATTACACATTAAAAATTGGTTTACCAGGTAGGGTTGTTGCATCTCAAATTGCTGAAATTAGGCCTCAAGTAGGTGGTATCGTCTTAAAACGCGAGTTTGATGAAAGTTCGAATGTTAAGGCCGGACAATCTCTTTATCAAATAGATCCAGCTATTTATCAAGCTAATTATGATAGTGCGGTAGCAAGTGTTGCTAGCGCTAAAGCGAATGCAAATATTGCTCAACTTACTCTTAAGCGTTACGCTGGATTATTAAATACTAAATCAATCAGCCAACAAAATTACGATAAAGCAGCTGCAGATGCTAAACAGGCTGAAGCTGCAGTATTAGTTGCACAAGCAGCTGAGCATACAGCTAAAGTCAATTTAGAATATACAAAAGTGTATTCACCAATTGATGGGTATATAGGTAAATCAAGTGTGACTGAAGGGGCATTAGTGTCGGCAGGTCAATCGACACCACTTGCACTAGTTCAACAACTAGACCCAATTTATGTCGATATGACAGAAGCGGCTACTCGTTATAATAAATATATTCAGGATGAAAACGTAATTTATGAACCAGTAAAAGGTAATAATGTCGAATTATACTTCAATGATGGTTCTAAATACGCTTATCCAGGTAGTGTAAAATTTTCTGATATGACTGTAAATGAAACAACGGGTACAGTAACTTTGCGGTCACAATTTACAAATAGTGAAGGGAAAATTTTACCTGGCATGTTTGTTAAGCCTCAGTTGACATTAGGCTATATCAAAAATGCAGTGCTTGTTCCACAGCAAGGAATTACCAGCAATAAGTTGGGGCAATATACTGCAAAAATTTTGAAACCTGATAATACAGTAGAGTATCGGCAAGATATTCAAGTATACACAGGAGTTGGTGGTTATTGGGTTGTAACAAAGGGAATTAACATTGGTGAAGAGGTTATTATTACTGGATTACTTAATTTAACTTCTGTTGAAAACCCTCAAAAAGATGCTCCACCTATGAAAGTAGAAAAAGTCGGGGATCCTAATACACTTTCACAAGAACAATTAGACAGTATCATAAAAAACAGTATGAAATAAAACAGGAGTAGGTGAATTATGGCTAAGTTTTTTATTGATAGACCTGTTTTTGCATGGGTAATTGCTATCATGATGATGCTAGGAGGTGCTTTATGTATAAAGCTACTAGCTGTTGAGCAGTACCCTGACATTGCCCCTCCTGCTGTAACTGTTAGTGCTGTTTACCCAGGTGCCGATGCACAGACCATCGAAAATACTGTTACTCAGTTGATTGAGCAGAATTTAACTGGATTGGATAATCTAATTTATATGAAATCAACCAGTAGTGCACAAGGTGTTGTTCAAACGACGTTAACCTTTGCTCCTGGAACTAATCCCGATTTTGCTCAAGTACAAGTGTTAAATAAAGTAGAGAGTATTAAATCAAGGCTACCAGAAAGTGTGCAAAAAAATGGTGTTTCTGTTGCAAAAAATAACACCAACTTTTTAAAGGTTGTGGGTTTTTATTCAACAAATCCTAAAAAAACACAAGCTGATATTGCTGATTTTGTTTATTCAACAGTGCAAGATCAGATTAGACGTGTACAGGGTGTAGGTGATACTCAATTGTTTGGTTCTGAATATGCAATGCGTATTTGGCTTGATCCAAATAAATTGACCTATTTTAATTTATCAATTGAAGAAATCATTGCGGCTATTCAAGCACAAAATGCGCAAGTAACAGCAGGGCAATTAGGTGCCTTACCATCAACAGATGGACAAGAACTCAATGCGACAATTACTGCTCAATCACGTTTAAAAACACCCGAACAATTCCAAAATATTTTAGTGCGTGTAAATACAGATGGTTCTAATCTTTTATTAAAAGATATAGCAACGGTTGAAATTGGTGCGTCTGATTATAACTTTATTTCTTATTATGATGGTAAAGCATCTGCAGGTCTTGGTATTTATTTGGCAACAGGAGCTAACCAATTAGAAACTTCTGATCAGGTAGATAAAAAATTAGCTGAATTATCAAAAATCTTTCCTGAAGATATTCACTATGCTTATCCATATGACACAACACCATTTGTAAAATTATCAATTAATAACGTAGTACATACATTGATTGAAGCTATTATTTTAGTTGTTATTGTAATGTATGTCTTTTTACAAAATCTTCGTTCGACACTTATACCTACGATTACCGTACCTGTGGTATTGCTAGGAACTTTTGCTGTTTTGTATATCTGTGGGTTTACGATTAATACATTATCTATGTTTGCAATGGTGCTTGCCATAGGCTTGTTGGTAGATGATGCAATAGTTGTTATTGAGAACGTTGAACGTATTATGCATGATGAAGGTTTATCACCTTATGATGCAACCGTTAAATCGATGGAACAAATTACTTCAGCGTTGGTTGGTATTGCAGTCGTGTTATCTGCAGTATTCGTTCCTATGGCGTTTTATGGAGGTGCAGCGGGTGGAATTTACCGCCAATTTTCAATTACCATTGTAACAGCAATGGCATTATCAGTATTGATGGCAATCGTATTAACTCCAGCACTTTGTGTTCAAATTTTAAAAGCACCATCTAAAAGTAAATTAAAAAGAAATTCATTAGTTGAAAAGTTAGAATCTATATCACTATTTAGTTGGTGTTCTGTTGGCACAAAAAAATTCTTTAAATGGTTTAACGAGTTCTATGAAAAAAGTTTACGCCATTATGAAAAAGGTGTAATAAAAGTTGTTCGTTATCCATTAATAGCTTTTGTTTGTTATGCTTTAATTCTAGTTGGATTAATCTTTGGTTTTAATCGGTTACCTACTGGTTTTTTACCTAATGAAGATCAGGGTGTGCTTTTAGTTATGGTTGAGCTACCGCCAGGATCAACTTTAGAGCAAACTATGTCAGTTTTAAATAAAACGGCAAAATTTTATACTGAGCAAAAAGCTGATTCAGTTGAGGAAATATTTACTGTAGCTGGATTTAGTATGGTTGGTCGTGGGCAAAATATGGGGCTAGGCTTTGTTCGATTAAAAAATTGGGAACAACGTAAACGCGCTGATCAAAAAGTTAATGCTTTAGTCGCTAGCGGTTGGGGATTTGCTTCTACTATAACCGAGGGGAGGGTAATTGTTACCAACTTACCAGCTGTTCCAGCATTAGGTATGGCTAATGGTTTTTCTTATGTGCTGAAAGATACGGCTAGTTATGGTCATGATGCTTTGGTAGGTGCATTTTTCCAAATGTTGGGTCAAGCTTCTCTTCATCCTAAACTGCAACAAGTTAGACCGGGAAGTATGCTAGATGTTCCACAGTACAAAATTAATGTTGATTTTGAAGCAGCACAAGCACTGGGCGTTTCGGTAAATTCAGTAAATACTGTATTGTCCACAGCTTTAGGTTCTGCTTATATTGACGATTTTGTTTATAATAACCGAGTTAAAAAAGTATACTTACAATCTGATGCACCATATCGTATGCTACCAGATGATTTTAGCTATTGGCATGTTAAAAATAAAAATGGTGAGATGGTTCCATATGATGCATTTGCTACTACGACAAAAACTTATGGTTCTCCTTCACTGGTTCGTTATGATGGTGTGGCAGCAATGGAGATAAGCGGTTCAGCCGCTCCAGGTCTAAGCTCTGGACAAGCAATGGCTGTGATGGAAGAGTTGTCCCAAAATTTGCCAAAAGGATTTACTTTTGACTGGACAGGTATATCTTATCAAGAACGTCAGACAGGATCACAAACAACAACACTTTATATTATTTCGATTATTGTTGTGTTTTTATCATTAGCTGCATTGTATGAAAGTTGGACAGTGCCAATTTCGATCTTATTTGTTATTCCTCTTGGGATTTTAGGTACAGTATTTGCAACTATGTTTAGAGGGCTTGATAACGATATTTACTTTATTGTAGGACTATTAACGACAATGGGGTTATCTGCTAAAAATGCTATATTGATTGTAGAATTTGCCAAAGATGCCTTGGAAAAAGAGGGTAAATCATTGATTGATGCTACACTTGAAGCTTGTCGCCTTCGCCTACGCCCGATTTTAATGACTTCGTTTGCCTTTATTTTAGGGGTGTTACCGCTAGCATTAAATAGCGGTGCTGGTTCCGCTAGCCAAAATGCGGTAGGTACTGGTGTAATTGGTGGTATGTTGACAGCAACATTTTTAGCAATATTTTATGTTCCCTTGTTCTTTTTATTTGTAACAAAACTATTTACAAAACATAAAAATAAAGCAGTGTTACCTGTTAACCGTTCTTAAAAGCAATAACTAAATAGCTAGTTTTGGTACATATATGGCCTTGATGTATAGTTCTATAGGTCATATATAACTTAAGCGAGCTATTAAAATAACGAAATGCGCCGTTTTTTGGCGCATTTTTTATTTATATAGTTGCGTATACGTAAATTGAATTTTGTTATATTTACTTGCGATGCTTTAGTAACTGCTGACTGGTATGGGCGTGGGTAATTGCTATAGCTAAAGCATCAGCGGCATCAGCCTGAGGGCTAGCTGGTAACTTTAATAATAATTTGACCATATGTTGTACTTGCTTTTTATCGGCTGCGCCTGTTCCTACTACACTCTGCTTAACTAAACGAGCTGCGTATTCAAAAACAGGTAAATTATTATTTACAGCAGCAACAATTGCAGCTCCCCTTGCTTGACCTAACTTTAATGCGGAATCGGCATTATGAGCCATAAAAACTTGTTCAATAGCAAACATATCAGGTTGGAATTGTAAAATAATTTCACTAACACCGGCGTATACTCGTTTTAAACGAGTAGGTAAATCATCAACAGCAGTACGGATACATCCACTACCAAGGTAGGTAAGTTGTCGTCCCGTTTGATGGATTACGCCGTAACCCGTCAAACGAGATCCTGGATCGATGCCAAGAATAATGGCCATTAGAGCGTTGCAGCAACCTCGTCAGAAACTTCACCATTATGATAAACTTCTTGAACATCATCACAATCTTCAAGCATATCAATTAAACGTAATAATTTTGGTGCAGATTCAATATCAAGATCGACTTTTGTTGCTGGAATCATTGATACTTCAGCGGCTTCGGCAACTAGCCCTGCAGCATCAAGCGCATCTTTTACTTCACCAAATGATTCTGGTGTAGTAAATACGTCAATCGCGCCGTCATCATAAGTCACAACGTCGTCTGCCCCTGCTTCAAGCGCTGCATCCATAACTTGGTCTTCATCAGTACCAGCTGGGTATGAAATAACGCCTTTTTTAGTGAACAAATATGAAACTGAACCATCAGTACCTAAGTTACCACCTGTTTTTGTAAATGCATGGCGTACTTCGGACACAGTTCGATTACGATTATCACTCAAGCATTCAACCATTACAGCTGTGCCAGCAGGTCCATAACCTTCATAGATAATTGTTTCCATGTTGCTATCATCTTCCCCACCAACACCCCGCGCAACAGCTCGGTTCATGGTATCACGGGTCATATTATTAGATAACGCTTTATCCATTGCAGCTCGTAATCGAGGATTTGACGCTGGATCGCCACCACTCAATTTTGCCGCAGTTACTAACTCACGAATAATTTTGGTAAAGATTTTACCCCGTTTTGCATCTTGTGCAGCTTTACGGTGTTTCGTATTGGCCCATTTACTATGACCTGCCATAAAATTCTCCAGATAATAATTAAAAAATCGCTATATTTTAGCAAACATTTACTTAAAATTCATTACTAATATACCGATAAGTTTTTATGTTCTGTAAATTATTCTTTATTAGGAATGATTTAATTTTTATTTATATGTAGAAATCATGTTGTTCACAGTTGTTAGAAAAGCTACTATAATAAATATACATAAAAAAGCACTAACCTCGTATCACAAATATCCGATATGACTCCTATATCATCAAGAAAAAATAATTGTTACCTATTTAGCAAACATTTAAAAACGGATAAGGCGTCTTTCTACATATTAGGTATACTGAACACTTGCATTTTAAGCACTTTGCCACGTCTAACAATGAATTAAAATATCAAATACAGCTAAAAGAAATTGCTCTTTCAATAAAAGAAAATAGAAAGACGCTATTAAAGATGATGTTATAATATAATTTTGTCAAAATGCTAATAATAACAATTTGTTATGCTCTGGAGGTTGTTAACAGATAATCACTGAAAAATGAAACATTATTGAATGTAGTAACACGTTACAATAAGTTGGCAAGAAATTATATCAGTATGATTGCATTAGTACATTGCATGATGTGACTAAGAATGTAAAGGATGCTTATGATTAATACAAAAGATCAACAGCTCCTAACCAATGTGGTAATATAAACATTAAATACGATAGATCCCAAACTATAAAAATAACCTAAGAAATTGATTGATTTTCGGGCATCTATTTTCACCAAAAATTAAAGGTAGTTATCAATGAAACAAAAAATTCCTAATACATTTGGTTTAACTGTTTTTGCGCAAAACGTTGTTACTGTAACCAGTCCCGAACAATTACAACAAGTTTGGCAAGATAACTACCAAAATTTACCAATTATGATTATTGGCGAAGGTAGTAACACTCTTTTTACCTGTGATTTTGATGGTATTATTATTGTTAATCGTATCAAAGGTATTACCATTAGCGAAACAGAACAAGCATGGCATTTAAAAGTTGGTGCTGGTGAAACTTGGCATGATCTAGTATCAACAACAATCAAGCAGAACATACCAGGACTTGAAAATCTAGCATTAATTCCTGGATGTGTAGGTTCGGCACCGATTCAAAACATTGGTGCTTATGGTGTTGAGTTTCAAAAAGTTGCTGATTATGTGGAGCTACTTGAACTAGCTACAGGCAAAATCATCACTGTAACTGATGGCCAATATGGATATCGTGAAAGTATCTTCAAAAAAGCGTATTTGCAAGGTTATGCTGTTATCAATGTTGGTATAAAATTACCAAAACAGTGGCAGCCAGTTTTAACTTATGGGGAATTGCGAAACTTTGATCCCAAAATTGTTACTGCAAAAATGATATTTGATAAAGTGTGCGAAATTCGTTGTAGTAAATTGCCAGATCCAAAGGTTTTAGGCAATGGTGGAAGTTTTTTTAAAAACCCTGTGATCGATAAAATTGTGGCGGACAAGCTACTTGAAATTTATCCAAACATGCCAATATATCCACAAGCTAATCATCAAACAAAATTAGCCGCAGGTTGGCTTATTGATCAGTGTGGTCTTAAAGGCTACCAAATAGGTGGAGCGGCTGTGCATCAACAACAAGCATTGGTTTTAGTTAATAAAGACCAAGCAACAGCACAGGATGTGGTTGAATTAGCTCGATATATAAAAAAATGTGTATTACAAAAATTCTCGGTGAATTTATCACCCGAAATCCGATTTATCGGCAACTCAGGCGAAATAGATGCAGACAATTATTTATAATTAGCACCAAATTATAATTGCCCGCAAATTTTAACCCATAATTATACGCGATAACATTATGAAACATTCGTATTCATTCCCTATTTTATTAACGAGTTTGCTCTTTGTAACAATCTCGTTGTCAGCATTAAACACACAGGTACCATTGTGGTTAGTGCGTAATGAGTTTTCGCTTGGGCAAATTGGTCTTGTCGGATCAAGTTATTTTACTGGTAACTTGCTAGGTACCATTTTCGCCAATTGGTTTATTAATAAATTCAATGCTCGGCACACATACACCTATAGTTGCATTATTTTTGCCATTGCAACCATTGGATTAAGTTTTTCAATGAATTTTTATAGCTGGATAATGTGGCGATTTTTTATAGGCATTGCTTGTGCGGTCACTTGGGTGGTTATAGAAAGTTGTATATTACTCACTGGCCCTGTACGTACGCGAGGAAAAATGCTGGCAGTTTATTTAACCACTTATTACCTAGGTACGGTTTTAGGGCAAGCTTTGTTGCAGTATTTTCCGCAAAACATATTATATTTTGGATTAGTTATTATGTTACTGATGGGATTAGCAATTTTATTTATTTTGCTGACCCATTATAAATTACCAAAAAGGAAAAAAAGCAGCTTTAACATCATGCCAATGATATTAAATAAACCCTCTCGACTTGGGTTAACTGGTTGTGCTATTGCAGGTATGTTAATTGGATCGTTATATTCACTTTTACCAGCCTATTACTCACATTTAGGATATAGTGATATTCAGGTGGCTAATTGGATGATTTTACTGATTTTATCAGGAGTGATTGCACAAATGCCTGCTAACTGGTGTGCAGACAAATTTGGACGGCAACTTATATTATTAATTGAATCGTTACTAATGTTAATTGCATGTATTATGCTGATATTCAATTGGTTTAATGCGTTGGCGATTATTTTATTAGGCGCCACTATTTACACCATTTATCCCATATCCATGGCTTGGGCTTGCTCGTGTGTTAGAAAGCAAGATATTGTGGCGATGAATCAAGCAATGCTATTAACCAATACATTAGGGAGTTTAGTTGCTCCTGCTGTGATAGCATTTATTATGGATAAAACAAGTAACACCTATTTATTTGTTAGTTTTGCTATAATTTCGTTATACTTTATTATATTATTAGCCCAAAAAAGAGGAACGGATGCGCAGCTACAAAAATCCGCTTAAATTAATTGAAATACTAGCCGATGGTCAATTCCATTCAGGGGAAGAATTGGCAACAATTTTTGGCATAACCCGTGCAGGCATTAATAAATACATCAAACAACTGCGTGAGTGGGGGATTGAGCTAACCTCAATACAGGGTAAAGGCTATTGCTTGGCAGCGCCTCTTAATTTGCTTAATAAAACCAAAATTAACCAGCATTATCAATCGAATAGTCGATGTGAAATATTACCTATTATTGATTCAACTAACCAATATCTACTGGATCGAATTGATCAACTAACATCGGGCGATTGCTGTGTGGCCGAATTTCAATCCAAAGCACGGGGAAGGCGAGGGCGAAAATGGTTTTCACCTTTTGGCACTAATCTATACTTTTCAATGTATTGGCGACTAGAACAAGGCGTAGCGGCGGCAATGGGATTGAGTTTAGTTGTTGGTATTGTTATTGCTGACACCTTACGTACATTATCTGGCCAAGACATCAAAGTTAAATGGCCAAACGATCTATATCTTAACGATCAAAAACTAGCTGGTATTTTAGTTGAGCTTGCAGGTAAAACTGGCGACTGTGCCCATGTTGTGATTGGTGTTGGCGTCAATTTAACCATGACAAACCCGGATACCAACATAGTTAACCAAAAATGGGCTAGTTTAGGCAATGTTGATCGTAACTTATTAGTTGCGCAGGTTGCCAAAACCTTAAAAAGTCAATTAATAGAATTTGAAAAACATGGTTTACTGCCATTTATTAATGATTGGAATAGACTAGATAACTTTGTTAACCGTCCTGTAAAACTATTAATTGGCGATAACATTATTCAAGGAATAGCAAAAGGTATAAATGACCAAGGAGCCTTATTGTTAGAACAAAATGGTAAAATTGAAGCTCATATTGGTGGCGAAATCTCATTAAGAAGTGATGAATAATAACCTAACAATCATTTAAAGAACCTATTCCACTTGCTACAAGTGAAATAGGTTAATTAAACCAATTTTAACTTTTATTCTTAAATTTCAAAACTCGAAGCGCGTTAGCTGTCACAATCGCAGTCGTACCTGAATCAGCTAGCACAGCCAGCCACAGTCCAGTAAAGCCAAATAAGCTGGTAATTAAAAATACTAACTTAATTCCCAACGCAATTGTAACATTTTGTTTAATATTACGAGAGGCAAAACGAGTTAAACCAATTAGCTTAGGCAAACTTAACAAGCTGTTTTTAGTTAATGCGGCATCAGCGGCTTCTAGCGCAACATCAGTACCACTACCCATAGCAATACTTACGGTTGCCGCTTTCATGGCTGGAGAATCGTTAATTCCATCGCCCACCATAGCAATCGTCGTTGAGATACGCATCTTTTCAATTTCTGCTAATTTATCGGCAGGTAACAACTCCGCACGGTAATCCATACCTAATTGCGAGGCAATGGCTTTGGCCGCTCGCGCATTATCGCCTGTCAGCATCAAAGTCTTAACGCCAAGCTTATTAAGCTTATTCATTGTAGTAATTGCATCAGCCCGCAACACATCTTGCAATGCAATAATGCCCATCAATTGTTGACTTGTTACTGCAACTACTACAGTTTTACCAGCGTTTTCAAACTCCTCAATAATTTTGGTATGTTCATCTTTCAATGGTGATGAAACTGTCACAACCTTACTTGGTGACACAATATAAAAAGTCTGATTATCTACCTCGCCTTGAACGCCAACCCCCGCAATCGCTTTACGATTATCGGCCTCATTAATATTTAATTGATTCTGCAATGCATAATCAACAATAGCCTTAGCAATGGGGTGATGCGAACCGCTTTCAATAGCGGCAACTAATGTCAATAATTGCTCTTTTGAAATATCTTGACTAATCACATCGGTGACTTGCGGTTTACCTTCGGTTAACGTACCAGTCTTATCAAATGCAACCACTTTAACTGAACCAATATGCTCTAGCGCCGCACCGCCTTTAATTAGCACGCCTTGTTTTGCCGCATTAGACAAGGCCGACGTTATTACCGCAGGCGTTGAAATAACCAATGCACAAGGGCAACCAATTAACAATAGAGTTAAACCTCGATAAAACCAAGTATACCAATCAGCATTGAACAACAAAGGTGGCGCAATAATCACTAACAGAGCAAATAAAGCAATTGCTGGCGTATAATAACGACTAAATTTATCAATAAATCGTTCAATAGGTGCTTTACGCTCCTCGGCATCTTCAATCAACTGTAAAATACGATCTACCGCATTTTGCCCAACTTCTGATACCACTTTTAATTGGATTGTATTATCAACCACGAGTGAACCAGCCAAAATCTTATCGCCAGAAAGATAATTAACAGGGATCGACTCACCAGTTAGTGCACTTTCATCAATATTGGCTTGCTCACTTATCAAAATCACATCAGCAGGCAAACGACCACCAGACGAAATTTCAATAATATCATTGGGTTTTAAGCTATGACTGGCAACCGTTTTTCGATCCCCATTAATGATTATCACTGTTTCTTGGGGCATCAGCTCAGCGAGCGACGAAATACCTTTTTTAGCTTTACTTGTAGCAATACTTTCTAGCATTTCGCCTATCATAAATAAAAATAAGACCATGGTTGCTTCTTCGGAGGCACCAATAAACAAAGCTCCAATAGCTGACACACTCATTAACGACTCAATTGCAAATGGTGTACCACTACGCGTTAAAACTACCGCTTCTTTCAAAATAGGTATTAACCCAACAATTGCTGTCATTATAAAGGCATATTCGCCAACGGTTTGATTCCATAACAAAAGGATATAACTCATCACAATTAAAGTGCCTAATACCACTAAAGGAATTAGTTCTTTTTTATCAAAACTGTGGGAATGATCATGATGATGAGAATGTTCTGGAGATGATTCAAAAATAGGTTTATAGCCTAGCTCGATAACTTTATTTTCTATTAATTTAATGGTTTTTTCATTATGTTGGGGAACAAATACCACCAACTTTTCGGTAGAAAAAACAATCTTAATTTGGTTAATATTGGGTAACGCTTTTAGGCTATTTTCAATTTGTTGAGCACAGTGCGCACAATCCATGCCTTTTATTTTCCAAGTTAATTTAATTTGCTCGTTTAGCCTGTTGGGATCATCAGGGGGATCGTCAAACTCATTTTTAGACGTAGTATGAGTATCGCCCCCACAGCTATGTGTTGATTCTTGATGACAAGTTATATCGTGAGATAAATGAACATGATTATGTGCCATATTTAAACAATTGCCATGACAACACTCATGGTGATGAAGTTCATGATGTATATATTTGTTATTATATAACATAACGTTACCTATATTTATGGGTGATTTTGATTGTACGCCAAAAAATAAAAAAGAAAATCATTTTTACTTTTAGTAGCAAAAAAAGTAAAAATCACTTCAAAACTGACCTGTAACACTTTTCAAAAAATAACGAACTAACTAATTAATTCGCTTTAATTATTAGCATGTGCAAGGCACAAAAAACACAGCAAAAACATTGTAATAAAAACAGAAATTAGCTAATAATTACTTAAATTAAGTGAAATAAAAACTTTAATAAAATCAATAGTCTACCTGAGCTATTTTAGAGAAAACACACAACACGGCAAGGTCAATCCACCTATCTTTTAACTGTGTTGTAGTGCTTTGCTAACAGAGTGAGGCAGCACGAAAAATTGGACTGCTTGGCGAGTTTGTGCTTTGTTAGGGATGCCAATTTATCAGGAACAATTTGGCACTTCTGAGCAAAGCAAATAGTCTTAAAAAAGGCGAATATCATAATGATTCGAGTAAATCATACCGATGGTTAAGAGCGAGAGCGTTGGGTACCGTAGTTCATATTTTGTATCTCATGTGAGTTGTAAGATGTTACGCTCAAAATTCTTAAATTAAACGTTATCACCAATATCAGTTATTTCGACAAAACTCAAAAGCTATAAAGCTAACAGCATATTTTAATTATAAAATTAACCTATCTATAAAGTCGAATTGTTTTATCTTTACATTTCCTTACAAAAAATCCGCTAAAAAACTAGCCAACTATATCTTAAATGGTTATACTTTTATCGCTATAGGAAAGCAAGCTTATTAAATAAGCAAATAATTGTAAAAAATCTAAATAAAACAAATCATTACTTGACAGGTAAACCATAATGCATTATCATTTTAGACACCAGACACCAGACACCAGCACTGGCAAACCTATGTCTTAAATTTATTAAATAATCTTATTCGACGAATTTTTACACGAAACTTATTTATATCTTCCAAATTATCTCTCAACGTATTATCGAAATTGTTTCCAAAAAGCCTATTGGTGTTGGGGGTGTTATTACTGTCATCTTCATGGAGTTTACAGGCATTAACTAGTAAAAGTGGTCGTGTAAATAATCATCGTAGTGATGCAATAATGCTACCACAGTCGGTAGTTATCAATTATGCAAGGCCGAATCTGCTATTTGGTAAAAATGGTGTGGATATTAGTGGAGTCAACTTCGCAGGTCCCGCTGATATATGGAATCCTGATGAGGGCTTTTTAGTTCAATCAACCAATCCTGCATCATACGGCCTTAATTTTCCGACTACAGGCGCTGATGGATTATATTTTGATTTAGTTATAGAGGAAATTGATGCACGCCAATTGGTATGGGAGCCAGTTACACATGGGGGAATAACAGCCACAGTGACATGGATATGGGCTGAAGATGATTGGCTTACATCTGGAGGAGAAATTATAGCGCGCGTTACGCTAAAAGGTCCTGAGGCAAGCGCTCAAATAAATAATCATTATCCTAATCGAATTGCTGTGCCAAGGTTACCGCAGATTTTTGAGTTAGTGGGTAGAGATATTAGTACTGGTAATGAGCTGGTAAAATATGGATTTGTATTACAGAAGTGGTTCGTGAACCGTAAAGATAAACAAGATAACTATTCTAATACAGAAGCGTGGTGTAGATATTTAGGCTATCGAGTGCCGCAAGTAAAGGATCTAACGAACGCAATCTGTTTGGGTACATGGGAAGGTGATTGGTGTAAAGGCTCTGTCGGCGCTACGCCATCATCAAGTGGTAATCATTATCAGCGTCGAATAGGAGCAGGATTTTTCACTGAGTGGGGCGGTACGTACCTTTATGCTGGAGCAGGTTTCGTCTATGACTACCAATACTGGACAAGCGACACGGCTGGAAATACTCAGTTTGATGTGGACTCAGATGTTGGTGATGTGTACTTCAACCAATCGAGTAATAGCCCGCGGGGTCTTTGCGTTACTCCTTAGCTTTTAATCTTTGGAATGTGGTTAAGTTTATGGTGCTAATAAGGAACAAGCATTAAAAAAGTTTCCATGTAAGGTAAAGCCCCCTAGTTTGCGTATTTACTATTAGATAGTAAATACGTTTATTTGAAAAAATTCCAATAAAATCAGATTTCTGTCTGAAATGTTTTAAGGTGAAAATCCTACATATTGTAAAATTAATATGCCTGTCTTTTCACGACGTTAGAATATATCGAAAACTGAAAACTAAGTTATTGGTTTGTTATTTAGTTTTGGGACGGTTTTTGATTATAGTACGGCTTACTACGTCAGGTTATTTTTTACAATATCATGATTTTATTTATAATAATTAATATAAATTACATTCAGTTTAATCTATTTAATCAATTCGTGTTTAATTATTAGGAATCTTCTTGAATAAATCTTTAAAATTTGATAGTTTACAGGAAAGATTTTTAACATTAAAAACACTAAAAAGAAGGTAATTGTTATGACAATCAAAGTAGGTATTAATGGCTTTGGCCGTATTGGCCGTATTGTTTTCCGTGCTGCTCAAAAACGTTCAGACATTGAAATCGTTGCTATCAACGATTTATTAGATGTTGAGTATATGGCTTATATGCTTAAATATGATTCAACACATGGTCGTTTTGACGGTACAGTTGAAGTTAAAGATGGTAAATTAGTCGTTAATGGTAAAGCAATTCGTGTTACTGCTGAACGTGATCCTGCAAACTTAAAATGGAATGAAGTTGGTGTTGATGTTGTCGCTGAAGCAACTGGTTTATTCTTAACTGATGAAACTGCTCGTAAACACATCCAAGCTGGTGCTAAGAAAGTTGTTTTAACTGGCCCTTCTAAAGACAGCACTCCAATGTTTGTTATCGGTGTTAATGATAAAGATTATGCTGGTCAAGATATCGTTTCTAATGCTTCTTGTACAACTAACTGTTTAGCGCCTTTAGCTAAAGTTATCAACGATAACTTTGGTATTGTTGAAGCATTAATGACAACTGTTCATGCAACAACTGCAACTCAAAAAACTGTAGATGGTCCATCTCATAAAGATTGGCGTGGTGGTCGTGGTGCTGCTCAAAACATCATCCCTTCATCAACTGGTGCTGCTAAGGCGGTTGGTAAAGTTATCCCTGAATTAAACGGTAAATTAACTGGTATGGCTTTCCGAGTTCCTACTCCAGACGTTTCTGTTGTTGACTTAACTGCTCGTTTAGAAAAACCAGCTAAATATGAAGATATCTGTAAAGCAATCAAAGCCGCTGCTGAAGGCCCAATGAAAGGCGTTCTTGGCTATACCGAAGATGATGTTGTTTCTACTGATTTCTTAGGTGAAGTTTGTACTTCAGTATTTGATGCTAAAGCTGGTATCCAATTAAGTGATAACTTTGTTAAACTTGTTTCTTGGTATGACAATGAAGTAGGTTATTCAAACAAAGTATTAGATTTAATCGCAGTTATTTCTAAAAAATAATTGATATTTAACTTTGTTTATAAGGCGACCTTAGGGTCGCTTTTTTTATGCTCTCATTTTAGAGAGATTTTTAGTTTTTTTAGAGACAAAAAAACGCTCACTTTGTGAGTGAGCGTTTTTCTAATATGAAATTCTAAAGTTTCAATTAGATTACAACGACTTCAGCAGCTGCAGGTCCACGAGGGCTATCTTGGATAGCAAATTCAACTTGTTGTCCTTCAGCTAATGTTTTAAAACCATCACCTGAAATAGCTGAAAAGTGAACAAATACATCTTTACTTCCATCCGCAGGGGTAATAAAACCAAAACCTTTACTTTCATTAAACCATTTTACTTGGCCTGTTTTTTTATTCATTTACTAGACATCCTAACAATAATTAATAATTAGCCATTACGGCCGTATGGGTTTTAACATCGTGTTAATAATGTAACTAAAAGCCAAGATAATGTGCTTAAAAATACATTATTGTGGTTCATTGTTATTCACTATTTTGTACTTTGTTGTTTACCCAGTGATATTACCGCATAAATTATAATCAA
This sequence comes from Gilliamella sp. BG2, assembly GCF_046635645.1. Taxonomy (NCBI): domain Bacteria; kingdom Pseudomonadati; phylum Pseudomonadota; class Gammaproteobacteria; order Orbales; family Orbaceae; genus Gilliamella; species Gilliamella sp. BG2. The sequence goes on along the minus strand of NZ_JBIDFF010000002.1, from coordinate 134,407 downwards.
AAGCAAGATGTGAATAATAATTTTTTTTTATAAAAAAAAAAGTTTTATTGAATTTTCAGGAAATTATTTTTTAATTGATAAAAGTCAAATTTTAGACGTTGAAATTTTAATTGATTTTTAAAGTCACTAAAAATTATGAAAAATAAAAAAGCCATAAAATAATATTTATGGCCTTGATAAAAATATTTTTTATTGAACTTTATTTGTTTTTTGCTCGTTCAAATGACTCAATAATTTCTTTACGGGCGGCATCTGCGTTATCCCATCCGTCAACTTTCACCCATTTACCTTTCTCTAATGCTTTGTATTGTTCAAAAAAGTGTTTGATTTGTGATTTGAGTAATTCAGGTAAATCATCAACATCTTTAATGTGATCATATTCTTTTGATAGTTTGCTGTGAGGTACTGCAACTAGTTTTGCATCTTGACCTGCTTCGTCTGTCATTTTTAATACACCAACTGGGCGGCAACGAATAACTGAGCCTGGTTGTAATGGGTATGGCGTTGGGACTAATACATCAACTGGATCGCCATCTAATGATAATGTGTGATTAATATAACCATAGTTACATGGATAAAACATTGCTGTAGCCATAAAACGGTCAACAAATACAGCGCCAGTGTCTTTATCAACTTCATATTTAATTGGATCTGCATTGGCTGGAATTTCAATCACAACGTAAATATCATCTGGTAATTCTTTACCTGCTGGTACATTTAAAAGTCCCATTTTTGTATCCTCTATCTAAGTTTATATAGTGTTTGTGAATAATAATAAGCGCACCTTATAAAGATTATTCAGTGTCGCTCAATTCTTTTAAATATTGAAAAATTTGTCTTGCCGTTTTGGTTGGCTTGTTTGTTTCTTGCTCTTTTTTTGCTAAACGGGCTAAGGTTCGTAATTGCTGACGATCGGCAGTTGGGTACAAACCGATAATAGTTTCGGCATCGCCAGTTGCAATCAATTCATCACGAAGTTTTTCAAGTTTGTGAAATAGGGCGATTTGCTGATTATGGCGATTTTTAAGTTTATCAAGTGCTTGACTAATTGGGTCAATATCTCGGTTACGCAGCAGTTTACCAATGTATTGAATTTGGCGGCGATACCCTTCTTTTTTTATTTTCTGCGCAAGTCCAATTGCATAAGTGAGATCTTCATCGAGAGGAATTTTTTCAAGTTCGTTTTTGCTTAGCTTGACAAGTTCAATCCCTAATTTTTTTAAAGCTTCAGCATCACGTTTAATTTCACTTTTACTAACGTAGATGATTTCGTCATCTTCAGTGTCAATAGCGAAGTTGGGTTCTAGATTTGTCTCTTGATTGTAATTCATGTTATTTCTTTTGTTAACTATTGTGTAATTCTAGCTTATTATAGCGTATCGCTAGCAGAATTGTAGAAAATAATAAAATGAGTATTGAACAGATTAAAAAAGAAGCTTTAAATCAAAAAGAAACTTTATCGGCAATTGTTGCTAATGCTATTGAGCAAGCAAAGTCACGTGTTGATGAAGTTGAGGTATCGATTAATAAGTCAACAGGTATTAATGTTAGCACTCGCATGGGTGAAACCGAGAATGTTGAATTTAATAGTGATGGTGCGTTATCTATTACTGTTTATCAAAATGAACGTAAAGGGAGTGCTTCTACCAATGATTTGTCTTCTCAGGCTATTTTGCAAACGGTGAATATGGCGATTGATATTATGCAATATACTTCGCCAGATCCTTGTTCAGGTTTGGGTGATGTGAGTCAAATGGCATTTAATCCACCTGATTTAGATTTATTTCATCCTAGTGATTTGAACGTTGATAATGCCATTGAGCAGGCTAAACAAGCCGAATTAACTGCGTTAAATCATTCCAAATTGATTAATTCTGATGGCGGTTATTTTAGTAGTCGCTATGGCGTTTATGTTTATGGTAATAGTTTGGGGATGTTGCAAGGTTATTGCGCAAGTTCACATTCACTTTCATGCTCAGTTATTGCTCAACAAGCAGGGCAGATGGAAAGTAATTATGCTTATACTTCATCACGTGATTATAGTCAGCTCAAGTCCGCTGATTGGATTGGTGTGCAGGCGGCTGATAGGGCGATCTCACATTTAGGCGCTAAACAGATCGCAACAATGCAAACTCCTGTGTTATTTAGTGCAGAAGTTGCCGTTGGACTCATTAGGCATTTAGTAGGTGCTATAAGTGGCGGTGCCATTTATCGTAAATCTTCTTTTCTTTTAAATAGTGTAGGGAAGGTGATTTTTCCTAATTGGTTAACTATTTATGAGGATCCTTTTATTTTAAAAGGCGTTGGATCATCGCCTTTTGATAGTGAAGGGACAAAAACAGTTAAGCGCAATATTGTTGAGCAAGGTGTGTTGCAAACTTATTTGTTAGGCAATTATTCAGCTCGTAAATTAGGCTTAAAATCGACTGGGCATGCAGGTGGGATTCATAATTGGTTTGTATCGCCAAGCCATGCAAATGCTAGTTTTGATGAGATGCTAAAAAAATTGGATAAAGGTGTTTTGGTGACTTCGTTAATGGGGCAAGGTGTTAATAGTGTGACTGGTGATTATTCGCGTGGAGCTACAGGATTTTGGGTTGAGAATGGAAAAATTCAATATCCAGTTAGTGAAATCACCATTGCTGGTAATCTTAAAGATATGTATAAAAATATTGTGGAAATTGGAAATGATATCGAAACCAGAACAAGTATTCAATGTGGCTCAATTTTGATTGATAATATGAGTATAGCGGGGAAATAAGGATTAGCATGGCTGATTTGTTAAAAAGTACTTTTTTTCAAAAACTAATTGCATGGATGCCTGGATTAGGCAGTTTATTACAGTATAAACGAGAATATCTTAATTTTGATATTAAGGCTGGTTTATCAGTTGCTGCTGTTTCGTTACCTGTGTCAATTGCTTATGCTGAATTGACTGGTGTTGGCGCTATAGCTGGACTGTATTCGACCATTTTGCCTTTAATTGTATATGCGTTTTTTGGTTCTTCTAAACAATTGATTGTAGGACCTGATACAGCAACTTGTGCTGTAGTTGCCGCTGTTGTGTTACCTTTAGCGGCTAATGATCCAATATTGCGCTGGCAATTAGTTATTATATTAACAATAATGATAGGCATTTGGTGTATCATTGCTGGAAAGTTACATCTTGGTGCTTTAGCCGACTTGCTTAGTCAGCCTATTTTAATTGGTTTGCTTAATGGCATATCAATTACCATTATGGTCGATCAGTTAGCCAAGACCTTAGGCTTTAGATACGATTATTCTTATTTGATTGAGCGAATAGTCTATTTCCCTTTTAAATTGTCAGAAATTCATATAGGCACTGCACTCGTTTCGTTTTTTACTTTGTCTATTTTAATTGCCTTAAAGCGATTAAAACCTCTATATCCTGCACCTTTATTAGCTGTTATTGTGATGACGTTTTTTTCGTGGGTGTTTAATTTTGAATATTTTAATATTCGTATTATTGGTAATGTTAGCAGTGATTTTATTCCTACCGAGTCATGGCTTGATTTTGATAAAGGATTAATGCGTGATTTAGTTGTTCCTTCACTTAATATTGCTATCATCTGTTTTGTTAGTATGATGATAACTGTACGCAGTTTTGCATCAAAAAATAACTATGAAACCAATGCCGATGTTGAATTTAAAGCGTTAGGTATAGCTAATATTGTAGCAGGGTTATCACAAGGCTTTGTTGTTAGTGGTACATCATCAAGAACGGCTGTAAATGATGCAAATGGAGGTAAAACGCAACTAGTTTCGATTATTGCAGCAATATTAATTGGTATTGTGGTATTGTTTTTCCTTTCGCCTTTACAATATATTCCAACTTGTGTGTTAGGGGTTATTTTAATATATTCTTCAATTTCACTCATTAATTTTCAAACCATCGTTCGCTTTTTTAAATTTGATCGAGACGCTTTTTATTTGAGTTTGATAACACTTATTTCAGTACTTGCTATAGGGATTATTCCTGGTATGGCGTTAGCGGTACTACTGGGGTTATTTTTATTTTTACGTCGAGTATTTAGACCTAAAGATCAGTTATTAGGTGTTGATGAAAGTGGTCGGATTCATTCCATAAGCCAAAATGTGCAACCGATCAGTAATACAATGATTTATCGATTTAATTCTCCGCTAACTTATTTCAATATCGCTTATTTTAAACGAAGAATTATCAGTTATATTGATGATTCTAGTGATCCAATAAGCTATGTTATTGTCGATGCAATCCCTTGTTTTACTTATAAAGATGTGAGTGTGCTGTCGGGAATTGATGAATTAGTGAAGTCTTTAAAAGTAAGAAATGTTACCCTAATTTTATCTGGTCGACGTAAAACACTTAAAAATTGGTTTAAACAGATGAATATTAAGCTTGATGATGAGTATATCGAGTTTGCTTATGATCTTTATTTTGCAGTTAAGTTAGCTCAAAGTAAGGGCCATATGGATAATAAAACTGATGATGAATCTGAACATTTATCATGACTATTCATCAAATATGTAGGATCTGTTTTAATTATCTGACATTTCTCAATTATTGACAGATAAAGTAATATTAATATAGACAATCGCCTACAAATTTAAGTACAATATTAGATCTTTCAAATAAAGTATTTTAGTAAAAAATTAGAGGTAAAAATGGCACGTGTAACTGTTCAAGATGCAGTAGAAAAAATTGGTAATCGCTTTGATCTCGTTCTTGTAGCAGCGAGACGCGCTCGTCAATTACAAGTGGAAAATAAATCACCACATGTTCCTGAAGAGAACGACAAAGAAACTGTTATTGCTTTACGTGAAATTGAAAATGGTCTTGTTAATAAACAGATTCTTGATATTGCTGATTTTCAAGCTCGTCAAAACAAAGAGGAAGAAACACGAGCAACACTTCATGAGTCGATTCTTCTCGAAAACACACCATCATACGAATAAGCTTTACAGGAATTGCTTATGCAATATTTTGATGGCTTAAAAGAGGTTGTAGCATCTTATCTTCCGTCTAAACAAGTCGAATTGATACAAGATGCTTATCTTTTTGCTAAAAATGCACATGAAGGGCAATTCCGATGTAGTGGTGAACCTTATATTACTCACCCAGTTGCAGTTGCAACATATCTAGCTGAGATGCGGCTTGATTATGAAACAGTTATTGCCGCACTTTTACACGATACTATTGAAGACACTCCTGTCACTTTTCAAGATATTACCGACAAATTTGGTAAACATGTTGCCATTTTAGTCGAAGGTGTCTCTAAACTTGATAAATTAAAATTCCGTAACAGGCAAGAAGCACAAGCTGAAAATTTTCGGAAAATGGTGCTTGCTATGACTGAGGATGTGCGTGTAATTTTAATTAAACTTGCTGATCGTACGCATAACATGCGTACACTTAGTGCTTTAAGACCTGATAAACGTCGTCGCATTGCTAAAGAAACCCTTGAAATTTACGCACCTTTGGCTCATCGTTTAGGTATCAATCACATCAAAACAGAACTTGAGATTTTGGGCTTTACAGCAATGCATCCAAATCGAGCTAAAGTGATTGAAAAAGTCGTTAAAACAGCGCGAAATACGCGAAAAGAGCTAATTCAACAAATTTTGTCTGAAATCCGTGGGCGATTACATGACGCTCATATTGATGCAGAAGTTACTGGTATCGAGAAAAATATCTATGTTATTTATCAAAAGATGAAACTACGTGAACAACATTTTCATTCTATCATGGATATTTACACTTTTAGAATTGTGGTAAAAGATGTTGATGGTTGTTATCGTGCTCTTGGACTGGTACATAATTTGTATAAACCACGTCTTAATCGTTTTAAAGATTATATCGCTATTCCCAAAGCAAATGGCTACCAATCATTGCATTCATCGTTAATAGGCCCTCACGGTACACCAGTTGAAGTCCAAATTCGTACCGAAGATATGGATCAAATGGCTGAAATGGGTGTTGCTGCTCATTGGGCGTATAATGCAGTTGATGAATTAAACAATACTACTGCGCAAATTAAAGCTCAGCGCTGGATGCAAAGCCTGTTAGAATTGCAACAAAGCGTAGGGAATTCTTTCGAATTTATCGAAAATGTTAAATCTGATTTGTTTCCTAAAGAAATTTACGTTTTTACTCCCAAAGGACGTATTGTGCAATTACCAGAAGGAGCTACCGCAGTTGATCTTGCTTATGCAGTCCATTCTGATATTGGTTATCAATGCATTGGCGCAATTGTTGATCGTAAACCTTATCCTTTATCACAACCATTAAGCAGTGGGCAAACAGTTGAAATTATTACTTCCCCTGAGGGCCATCCTAATGCTAGTTGGTTAAATTTTGTGGTTAGTGCTAGAGCGAAGTCGCGTATTCGTCAGGCGCTTAAAACTCTTAAGCGTGAAGATGCAATTGAATTGGGTCGACGTTTATTGAATCTTTCGTTAGTTAAATCAGGCGGTATTAGTGGACTGTCAGAAAGCCAAAAGGCTAGAGTGGTTGAGTTAGCCAAATTGTCCAATTTTGATGATGTCTTAGTCGAAATCGGATTAGGTAATATTATGAGCCATTTTATTGCCAAAGGTTTAGAACATAAAGCGCTGCTGCAAAATAAATCAGAGTCAAATAAAACTCTTGTTATTACTGGCAGTGAAGGAGTTTCTGTTACATTTTCTAAGTGTTGTCATCCAATTCCTAATGATCCTATTGTTGGGCATGTTAGTCCAGAGAAGGGGTTAATTGTGCATCATGAATCTTGTCGAAATGTTACTGGTTATCAAAATAATCCAGAAAAATATATCTCACTTAAATGGGCTCCCGATATTTCTCAACGTTTTGTTGCTGAAATTTGGCTCGATATTTTAAATACTCAGGGTTCTTTGGCGCATATACTTTCAATTATTAATGACGAAAATACTCGCTTGCAATGGCTAAATACCGAAGAAAAAGATAGGCAGATTTATACTGTTATTCTACAGATAGAAGTAAAAAATACCCAGCAACTTAATGAATTAATTCGTAAAATGTTACTACAACCTGATGTAGTAAGTGTTAAACGAAATATAAATTAGTCATTATGATAAATCGTTTTTTCGACCATTTGCCGTTGATAAAACTAACGGGGATTGGTGAAAGTCTAGAAAAAAAATTCAATACATTAGGTATCTATACCGTTAAAGATCTGTTATTGCATTTTCCTTTACGTTATGAAGATCGTACTTCATCTTGTGCTATTGCTGACGCCAATATTGGCGAATTTACGACAATTGAAGGTGTTATTATTAAAAGTGAAATTGCTTTTGGTCGCAAACAAATGCTAGTTTGTTACGTTCAAGATGATTCTGGTATTGCAATATTACGATTTATGCATTTTACTGCTAGTATGAAGGCTTCGCTAATTAAAGGTAAATGGATCAGTGCTTATGGTGAAATAAAACGCGGTAAAAATTATCTTGAAATAATTCATCCGCAATTTAAATTAAAAACAAGTCGAGACGAAAAATCTATCAAGTTAGAAGATGATCAAGAAAGATACACACCTATTTATTCAACTACTTATGGATTAACTCAGGCTGTGATTCGACGGTCAATTATGGCTGCGCTAATTTTGTTGAAAAATAATCCTTCAGAAGAAGTTTTACCTCCTCAGTTGGCTTATCGGTTTTTGTCGGCTTTTGATTCTTTAAATATTATTCACAATCCCCCCATTGATACTGAGATTGAACAGTTGGAGTCGGGTGATCACCCAGCTATTAAGCGGTTTATTTTTGAGGAATTGATTGCTTATCATCTGAGTATGTTAATGATAAAAAAACATAATCAAAGACAGCAGGCACACTTGTTTTCCCCAACTCAACGCTTGATCAACCCGTTTTTATCATCATTACCTTTCACGCCAACCCATGCTCAACAGCGAGTTGTGCAAGAGATTTATCTCGATATGGCAAAACCAGTACCTATGATGCGATTAATTCAAGGTGATGTTGGTTCTGGTAAAACATTAGTAGCAGCTTTAGCAGCGTTGAATGCAATTGAAAATGGTTGCCAAGTGGTTTTGATGGCACCAACAGAAATATTAGCCGAGCAACATTATAATAATTTTAGTACTTGGTTTGGGCCGTTGGGAATTAGTGTTGATTGGTTGTCAGGAAGATTAACCGCCAAAAATAAGCGACAGCGTTATGAGCGCCTTCAAAAGGGTGAAATTACTATGTTAATTGGTACTCATGCAGTATTTGTTGATAAAGTAGAATTTACCTCTTTAGGTCTTGTCATCATTGATGAACAGCATCGATTTGGTGTTAATCAACGCCTAAGTCTTTGGGAAAAAGGAATTAAAGATCATCTTTATCCGCATCAATTAATTATGACGGCAACGCCTATTCCAAGAACATTAGCCATGACCATTTATGCTGATTTAGATGTTTCTGTTATTGATGAATTACCACCCGGAAGAACACCAATTAACACAGTTGTAATACCTAATAATCGCCGAGATGAAATTATTGAACGTGTAAATCAAGCTTGCTTAGCAAACCGCCAAGTTTATTGGGTGTGTACTTTGGTCGAAGAGTCCGAAATACTTGACGCACAAGCGGCTGAAATGCTGGTTGCAGAATTGCAAATGCGTTTGCCGCATTTAAATATTGCGTTAGTGCATGGTAAAATGAAGTCTGATTTAAAACAATCAGTTATGCAAGAGTTTAAAGCAGGAAAAATTCAACTGCTGGTTGCTACAACAGTTATTGAAGTTGGTGTTGATGTTCCTAATGCTAGTTTAATGATTATCGAAAATGCAGAACGTTTAGGTTTAGCTCAGTTACATCAGTTGCGTGGGCGAGTTGGACGTGGCACGGCAGTATCTCATTGTGTATTAATGTATCAAGCTCCTCTAAGTAAAGTTGCTCAAGCACGCATGAAGGTAATGCGTGAAAGTACTGATGGATTTGTTATTGCCCAAAAAGATCTTGAACTTCGTGGTGGTGGTGAAATTTTAGGGACTCGGCAAATGGGTACAGCTAATTTTAAAGTTGTTGATTTGATTCGCGACCAGCATTTGATTAGTGAAATTCAAAATATATCTTATGACATCCAAAAAAACCATCCACACAGTGCTGAACAATTAGTTGATTGTTGGCTTCCAAATCGTGAAAAGTATATTAATGCATAAAACTTAGCTGATTTTTTCTGATAAGTTTTGAAATTATCAATCTGAATCATATCTACAAATTGTGTAACGGTTTATTGCATAGTAATTTGATGTGTAGAATGTAGTCTTGTACCTTTAATTTAATATATTTACTTATTTTATATATCTGTTTATGTTCGCATGATGATTTGCGCTTTGCAGCATTGTGCCTATCGTGTAATATAGATAGTATTATAAAAAATGGAAAGAATTGCGGATATTGTATGAAATCAACTATAAAATTACTCCCTATCTGTTTTGTTACATTGGCATTAGTAGGATGTGGATTAAAAGGTCCGCTTTATCATCCAGTTGAAAAAACAGCAATGCAACAAACAAAACTAACAACTGCTTCAATTCAATCTGGTTTATTTATTTAAATTGCATAATGGAATAACATGATGGATTTTTTAAATTATCAACAAAGTCGTTTATTTGCCAATCAGATAGCGATAGCGGATCTTGCTAAGCAGTATGGTACACCATTATATGTTTATTCGGCCGAATACATAAGTAAACAGTTTTTAGAGTATGAACATGCTTTGGTTAATAATAAACATTTGGTTTGTTATGCGGTTAAAGCTAATAGTAATTTGGCTGTTTTGAGTTTACTTGCAAAACTGGGTGCTGGTTTTGATATTGTTTCACAAGGTGAGTTAGAACGAGTATTAAAAGCAGGAGCAGATCCTAAAAAAATTGTCTTTTCAGGTGTTGCTAAATCAATAGTTGAAATTGAACGTGCGCTTGAAGTTGGTATTAAGTGCTTTAATGTTGAATCTGAGGCTGAATTATACCGAGTTGATGAAGTTGCTAAAAGATCAGGTAAAATTGCACCGATTTCATTGAGAATCAATCCTGATGTGGATGCTAAAACACATCCTTATATTTCAACAGGTCTTCGCGAAAATAAATTTGGTATTAGCTATGAGTTAGCTTTAAATGTTTATCGAAAAGCAAGCTCATTAGCTAACATTAAAATCGTTGGTATTGATTGCCATATTGGCTCTCAATTAACTCAATTGTCACCATTTCTTGATGCTGCCGATCGTATACTCGCTTTAGTTGATAAATTGCAATCTAATAATATTGTAATTGAACATATTGATTTAGGTGGAGGTTTAGGGGTCTGTTATGATAACGAACAACCACCAACAGCATCGCAACTTGTAACCGAACTTAAGAACAAATTAGTTGATTATCCTGATATTGAAATTTTGTTCGAACCAGGGCGTTCGATTGTTGCTAATTCAGGGTTGCTAATTACTAAGGTGGAATATACCAAACACCAAGATAATAACCATTTTGCAATTGTCGATGCAGGTATGAATGACTTAATTCGTCCCGCTCTTTACGATGCTTGGATGAGAGTGTTACCTGAAAAGCAACCACAAACTGGTGATGAATTTTTGGTCTATAATGTTGTGGGACCTATTTGCGAATCTAGCGATGTGTTGGCTTATCAGCGTGAGCTTTCGGTTAAACAAGATGATTTGTTGGTAATTTGTAGTGCTGGTGCTTATGGCTTTAGTATGGCATCAAATTATAATAGCCATTTACGACCAGCAGAAGTGATGCTTATTGATGATAAACAACATAAATTAATTCGCCAGCGTGAATCCTTCGATGATTTATGGCGAGGTGAAGTAGTTTTATAATATTTAACAGGTTATTGAATGCTTAATTATAATAGCATTCCTCTTTTAGTTGATGTTGGTAACCAGTTTAGACTAAAAGTTAAAAATAAAAACATGTTTGACAACAGAAGGTAAACTAGCGATGAACTTTTCAAAAATGCATGGACTCGGAAATGATTTTATGGTTATTGATGCTGTGACGCAAAATGTTCATCTTTCGACAGAAATGATTAAACGTATGGCAGATCGATATACTGGTGTCGGGTTTGATCAACTTCTTATTGTTGAGCCACCTTATGTACCAGATAGTGATTTTCATTATCGTATTTTTAATTCAGATGGTTCTGAAGTTGAGCAATGTGGTAATGGGGCTCGCTGTTTTGCACGTTTTGTTCGTTTAAAAGGCCTTAGCCGAAAACGAGTGTTAAAAGTTAGTACCATGAAAGGCAATATTGTTTTAACCGTAAATGATGATAATACTGTGCGTGTTAATATGGGACAGCCTATTTTTGAACCTAACAAAATTCCTTTCAAAGCTATAAAAGAAGAAAAAACTTATATAATCCGAGCACAAGAACAGACTATATTATGTGGTGTTGCATCTATGGGCAATCCTCATTGTGTTGTTCAAGTCGATAATATTCTAACCGCAGAAGTGGCAACACTAGGTCCGTTATTAGAACAACATGAACGCTTTCCTGAACGTGCCAATATTGGATTTATGCATATTATTGATCGCAATAACATTAATTTACGTGTATTTGAACGTGGGGTTGGCGAAACACAAGCTTGTGGTACTGGTGCCTGTGCCGCAGTAGCAGTAGGCATCAATCAAGGACTATTAAACCAACAAGTTAATGTCAATTTACCTGGTGGCAAATTATTAATTGAATGGAAAGGTGGAAATCAACCACTTTATATGACTGGACCTGCTACACATGTATATGATGGTTTTATTGCTACTTAACTTTAACATCATCCTCCCAATAGATTCTAAAACTTGTTGACAGAAAATAACAAGGCAAAAAACATTCAGGTTTGGTATTGATTTTATTGAAGTTTTTATCTTTAACCGAAAAAAACAGTAGAAACATGAGATAACACGGTAATACAATAGACGCTAATTATGGTTGGTAAAAATACACAAAATTTAAGAGTAAAAAAAGCTCGGCGATCGTCTTCATCATTAAAATTAAATGATGAAATCGTTTGTCAATATATTATTGATAATCCAGATTTTTTTATGAGAAATGCCCGGTATGTTGAGTGTATGCAAGTGCCTCATCCTGTCAGGGGAATGATTTCTTTACCAGAATGGAACATGGCGCGTCAGCGCAATAAAATTAACCAATTAGAGTGCGAAATTTCATTATTATTGGAACATGCCAGTGCCAACGAATTGTTGTTTAATCAGCTAATGGATCTGCAAATTGAATTAATTAAAGCACAGGATCTAAATCAACTTATTGTTTTATTAAACACATGGGCTAAATCATTAGGACTTAGTGGTGCTTATTTATATCTTTTTGGTGACAAATGGTTGCTTAATGCGCCATCAAATTACCATCATATAGCTTTAGATTCATCACAATTTGATTTTATTCGTGTTAGACATTTCCAGTACAGTCAACAGTATTTAGGTACATTAAATTCAACTGAGCTTGATTTTTTATTACCTGATGAACACGGTTATGTTGGCTCAGTGGCATTATCTTTGTTAGGTCAATTTGGTGATTTGGGGCTTTTAATGTTTACTAGTGCTAATTCCGAACATTATCAAGCAGGACAAGGTACATTATTACTTGAAAAAATGAGTGAAATTTTACCAATTTTAATTAGCAGATGGATTATGCGAACAAAATAAGGACATAGCATTATGCAGCCTAATAAAAATGATAATACGGCATTAAAGCTGCCTGTTGATCAATTTTTAAATTATTTAAAGTCAGAAAAGCAACTAAGCTTAAATACTCAGATTAATTATCGACGTCAACTTTATGCACTTATTTCGTTGGCAAGTGAAGTTGAAATCTCGAACTGGCAAAATTTGGATTCATCCGCAGTTAGATTGTTAATCAGTCGTAGCAAACAGACGGGCTTGCAAGCAAGAAGCTTATCATTAAGACTTTCTGCTTTGCGTAGTTTTTGTGATTGGATGGTAAAAAACGAGCTGCTTACCGCTAATCCAGCTCGAGGCGTGCTAAATCCAAAATTAGGTCAACACTTACCCAAAAATATTGATATTGACGAAATTAATCAACTGCTTGATATTGATCATAACGATCCTCTTTCTGTTCGTGACAGAACAATGCTTGAAGTTATGTATGGTTCTGGGTTACGCCTTTCTGAATTAGTCGGTCTTAACTGTCAAGAATTGAATCTTGTTGATGGTGAAATTCGCGTAATGGGTAAGGGGAATAAAGAGCGAAAATTGCCATTAGGTCGAGAATCTATCAAATGGATTAAACACTGGTTGTCAATGCGGAATTTTTTAACACCACAAGATGATGCTTTATTTATTTCCAAATTGGGTAAGCGTATTTCACCGCGAAATGTTGAAAAACGGTTTGCTCAGTGGGGAATCAAACAAGGGTTAAGCAGTCATGTTCACCCTCACAAATTACGTCATTCATTTGCAACTCATATGCTAGAATCAAGTGGTGATTTGCGTGCAGTACAAGAATTGTTAGGGCATGCTGATTTATCGACGACCCAAGTCTATACGCATTTAGATTTTTCGCATCTATCTGAAGTTTATGATTCAGCCCATCCACGCGCTAAAAGGGGAAAATAACGATGCACTTTTATCGATCTATTAATAAGATTAAAGCGTTTACTTTCGATCTAGATGATACGTTATACAATAACAGCATGATCGTTGAAAAAGCGGAAGACGAAATGATCAAAACTCTTCAAGGTTATGAACAATTGCGCACGCTTACTTTACCCGAATATTTTTCCGAAAAGCGTGCTGTACTTGCATCTGACCCTGAAATTTATCACGATGTTATTGTTTGGCGAATTCAAACCATTACATCGCTATTAAATAAAACTAATATACCAGCATCAAAATTTGCTGATGTCATCGATGAAGCAATGAGTTGTTTTAATGTTTGGCGGCACAAGATGAACGTTCCTGAATCAACGCATACACTATTAACTAAATTAGCCACTAAATATCCTTTGGCTGTTATTACTAATGGTAACGTTGATATTAACAAAATTGGCATAGGTGATTATTTTCAATTTTCACTACGTGGTGGTGAACATGGCCGTTCTAAACCTTTTCCTGAAATTTTTGATTTAGCATCTCACAAACTTAATATTCCATCACACTCTATTTTACATGTGGGTGACAATTTATTAACGGATGTTAATGGAGCTATTGATAACGGCTTTTTAGCTTGCTTTATTAATATTTATAATCAGGATATTTTTCAGCTTAATGATACTAGATGTTTACCTCACATCGAAATAACACAATTGCCAGAATTAGAGAATCTGCTATAATTAACCTCCTTATCTGTACAAATAAACAGTAAAATAAATGTAAAGATACGTTTCTTTAGTAGCAATGAAAATTTTTACCTAAGAAGCTTTGTCTTTATTTATGTTCTGTTAGATCACAGTGGACAAACGTATTCGGAATATGATGAAAATATTAATAACGCTTTCAACATTAATGCTACTTGGCGGTTTCTATTATCAAAATAGGTTTGCATGTAATGGAAATTAATAAATTATTATTAGATGGCCTAAACACAGAGCAACAAAAAGCAGTTACTACCGATAGTCAATATTCAATTGTTCTTGCAGGTGCAGGGAGTGGCAAAACGCGTGTTTTAGTTCATCGTATTGCTTGGCTTTGTATTGAAAAGAGTTATTCACCTGGCTCAATTTTTGCGGTTACTTTTACCAATAAAGCGGCTATTCAAATGCAAGAACGTATTCAAGCATTAGTAGGCGAGGGTTATTTTAATGGTATGTGGGTGGGTACATTTCATGGGCTTACTCATCGTTTGTTACGCATGTTTCCTGAGCAAGCTAAGTTACCTCCTAATTTTCAACTTATTGATACTGAAGATCAAATTCGGCTTATTAAGCGAATTTTTCACGAGCTAAAAATCGACGAAAAACAATGGTCGCCAAAACAGTGTGCTGCTTTTATTTCTACTCAAAAGGAAAAAGGTTTCAGAGCGGAAGATATTGTTCCTGAAGATCCTAAACAAGTGATGTGGCAGGCGATTTATCGAGACTACCAAACTATTTGTGATAGAGTTGGATACGTTGATTTTTCAGAATTAATTTTAAGAACGTATGAGCTGCTTTGCCATAATCAAGACGTTTTAAATTATTGTCATCATCGTTTTTGTAATATCTTAATTGATGAATTTCAAGACACTAATAAGATCCAATATCGTTTGGTACAAAAACTGGCAGGTAATACAGCTAATGTAATGATTGTAGGCGATGACGATCAATCTATTTACAGTTGGCGTGGTGCTAATGCGGATAATCTCCAATTATTTATAAACGATTACCCTGAAACTGAAATTATTAGGTTGGAACAAAATTATCGTTCAACTGGTAACATTTTAGATGTAGCTAATAATTTAATATCGAAAAATCAGAACCGGTTGGGTAAAACTTTATGGACAGATATAGGCGGCGGTGAACTGATTACGCTTTATATTGGTTTTAATGATATTGATGAGGCAAGATTTGTTGTTGGTCAAATAAAAAAATTCCATGACGAAGGTGGAAAGTACGCAGACTGTGCGATATTGTACCGTAATAATGCACAATCACGTATATTTGAAGATACATTGTTGCAAGCAGGTTTACCTTATCAAATTTATGGATCTATTCGTTTTTATGAACGACAAGAAGTTAAATTAGCGCTTGCTTATTTACGGCTATTACATGACCACAATAATGACATGGCGTTTGAAGCTACAATCAATACCCCAACTCGAGGTATTGGTAATGTCACGCTAGATAAAATTAGATTGACTGCAAAGCAGTATAATATTTCATTATGGGATGCATGTATAATGCTAATCCAAACCAATGCTTTTACTGAACGGCAAAGCTCTGGGATTGGTCGTTTTTTGGAATTAATAGAATCAATCTTCGATAAAGTAGAGCTTAAACCATTTTATAAACAACTTGATATTATTATCAAATTATCTGGCATATTGCAAATGTATGAGCAAGAGCCTGGTATTAAAGGGCAATCAAAGCTGGAAAATCTTGAAGAATTGGTATCGGCCGCTGAGCAGTTTTATCGCTTTAATGAAAATAACCTTATTCAAGATAAAGAAACGGGTAAGGCATTAACTGTTTTAGAATCATTTTTAGCATATACGTCATTAGAAAGCAGAGATGTAATTAGTGAACAAGATACCGTTCAACTAATGACTCTGCATTCTGCCAAAGGTCTTGAATTTGATAATGTTTTTATTGTAGGACTAGAAGAGGGCATATTCCCAGACTTAAGATCTTCTCAAGACTTCGATAAACTTGAAGAAGAGCGTCGTCTTGCCTATGTAGGTATTACTCGAGCACGTAAGTATCTAACATTATCATTAGCTCAGATAAGGCGTCTATATGGTCGTGAAGAGCGTAATTTACCTTCACGCTTTTTGTCTGAATTACCTATTGATAAGTTAAATGAAATTAGTTATCAAGGAACAATGTCGCCTGAAAAAATAAAGTCTTACCCTAAAAAGAAGCCTCAATGTGATGGTTACAAATTAGGTCGTAAAGTGTTACATAAACGTTTTGGTGAAGGAACTATTGTTAATCTTGATGGCGAAGGTGATCATAAGCGAGTACAAATAGCTTTTGTTAATGAAGGTATAAAATGGCTAGTAGTTAAATTAGCAAATCTTACTTTATTGTAGATTTCTTTTAAGTAAAATTTGTGACTACTTTCTTGAACGGGAATTAATTGTTAAACTAATTCCCATTTTTTATATATTATAGCTCAGCTTGTTCTTTTACAGATTCAGAAAAAATCTGATTAAACGACTTGTCGGTACGATTACAAATCCAATTATTATCGATGTAATCAAAATGATAACCTTGTTTTTGAGTGGCTAACCATACCTGAAAGAGTGGTTCTTGGGTATTAATGATGATTTTACTGCCATTGGGGAAACTAATGGTGATAACATTGCCGTTTGTTTCATAATCTAGATCGATGTCATGCTCATTTACATAATTATCCAAGAATAGTTCGATTTTGTTGAATAACTGTTCGGTAATGGTATGAAATTGTGTGATATTCATAAAGAGATATTCATTCAAATAAATAATAGAGCGATATTAACATAAATGAATATACTCCGCCACAGCAAGGTGGCAAGAGTAAAAGTAGGTACTGATTTACTAATTAGCGAGTGGTAAGGAACAGGCAATAGTAAGTAGCTTATATTGCTCGTTATCATGAGTGATAGCTATCCAACGGTTTGCTATCTCAATTGTGTTGACTAATTTTCCATCACCAAAATTATTTTCGATTGTTCTAAGCTTTCCTTTTGCTAACTCCATTTTGTCGCAATTGGCATAATATTCGATCCTTATGGAATGATAAGGTGTCTCTGTACCATCATCATTTTTTTGTATCAATGCTGGGCTGTAATTAGTCACTTCACTAAATACACGAATTTTGGAGTTGAAAGGGTGAAGGTTGATCGATTTTCTATCTAAAAATGAATAGCCAATAGTATTATTGTCGTTAGTTTTTGATGTTGGAATGAATTGTTCTCCTACTCTTGGATCTTTTAAACTTTCAACAGCAGTATTTTCATTTGCTTTCGTATCAATATTAGCTTTTTCCCCTGAGGCATGGCTGAATGCTGCAAAAGAAAAGAGAATTAAAAATAAATTGACCTTTTTCATTTAAATTTTTTCTCCATCTTTTGAGTTAGCTTCTGTAGGATTAGTTTGTGATTGATTTTGTTGTTTTTCTTTTTCTTTTTGCATTTTTTCTTGGTTTGCTTTAATTCGCTCTTGCAGTTCAGCTTCTTGTTTTTCGATGATTGGTTTTAGATCTGGGCGAGCCGTAAGAATTGTTTCTTTTTCTAAATCGCCTTGAATAGAACAAAAAATACTACTTTGATTATTAGCAGAAGATTCTAGATAAAGTGCTTTATTAATTGTACCAAACCTTGGAATAACACCATCGATGGCATAAATATCATCTTCCCATGTTTTAGATTTTGATTTTTTATCATAAATTTTAGCATTTGCTATGTAAGTGTTTTGGCTATAATGCAACCAATTAATATTGCTTAAAGCACTTTTAATTTCATCTTGCTTGTTATCAAAGATAAATCCCCAATAAAGAAACTGACCAGATAAAGTAGTTGAAATATAAATATTTTGATAGCCAACAATTTCTAAATCATGATACTTAAGTGGTTTTTTAAACATAACTTTATTTTTGTCGGTTTTTTGAATAGATTCAACAGGAATATAAGTTACATTATCGGGAGTGGTTGCTAAATCAACGTATTGATTTATTGACTCTTGGTGTTTAGATAATTGTTCAAAAAACTGATTATCACATTGCAAAAATGTATCAATTACCTTATCTGTTTCATCCTGTATATTATTTGTTTGGGCAAAAACACAAGAAACGAAAGATGCGCAAACTAGCACAGAAAGTTTTTTGAGAAGCATGGCGAATTTCCTTGAACCACAATTATATTTCTTCTTTTGTAAAGGAAGATTGTAAAGTAATGTAAATATAAATGTCAATTGACATTATTTCAATTCTCAACGAAGACCATTAAATCACCGTTTTTAAAGGATATTTTAATCAAATCACTAATCGCTTTGTTTCTTAAACTCACAACTCCTCCTAGCGATAATGTGGCATCAATTAAGGGGTATTGAAAGCCTGTAATGGTTACACCAGTTACTTTCGAAAATGGCATTAGTGAAATAATATGATCTTTTACATTGGTTATTTCTTGATGATGTTTTGCAAAAAAGAAATGACAATAATTATCATAAAAGGTAATTTGATACTGATGATAATATCTTATTGCAACAGAAATATTCCCCAAAAAGTGATCGCTAGCATGACCACTAGCACCATAAACATCAAATGCTTTCACCCCTTTACCTGCTAAAAACAAAATTGCTTTTTCAAAATCAGTTTTATTTTGGTCAGGTGTATGAATAATTTTAGTTTTAGGTGGAATTGCTTTGTTAGGATTATAGCTATCTAAATCGCCAATAATAAAGTTTGGTTCGATTGACAAAGTCGACAGATAATTATGATAAGCCCCATCTGTGCAAGCAATATAAGTATAATTATCCAAATGTTGAAAGTCATGTTGTGGTGGCTCGCCATTAATAAAAAGTAAAGCTCTATTTTGTGACATTACACTTTTTTCCTTTTGCTCATTTTATTGGTAAATCATAAAGCCAAAGTATATGCCATGATAATAGCGTCTTCTTGTTTACCATTAGTTGTTGGGTAATAATTTTTTCTAATCGTTATTTGGTTAAATCCCAGCGTGTGATAAAGCTTAAGTGCTGCCGTATTTGATTGTCTGACTTCAAGCCAAAGGGTTGAGATTGGATAGGGCGATTTTATCGTTATTAACGCATCTATTAAATGATTGAGCAGCTCTCTTGCTAGTCCTTGCTTTCTGAAATCGGGATGTATTGCAATGTTAAATAAATTTGCTTCATCTGCTACATGTTGGCAAATACAAAACCCAACTATTTGGTTATTAATCGTTATTTTAAAATTGAGATAACGTTCACCTTGGTTTGAAAAGAATGTTTGTTTTGACCAAGGAATTGCATGGCAAATCTTTTCTAATTCAAAAGCTTTTTTTAAATCATGTTCGGTGAGGATGGAAATAGTTTTCATATTGACATAATTGTTGCCATAGTAGGCGTTTTTGTTGTGGTGCTTTTGCAAGCTGATTTAAACTGGTTGTTTGAATAGTTAATGGGTTAATCCAAGACTCATCCAAGGTAATATCAATAAACCAAATTACTGTATTAATTTCATCAGCAGGAATAATTAATTGTTGTGGCGTTAAAAACAATACTTGTTTTTCAGTTAGATGGATAGCATTTAAAATATCATAATAGATTTTTTGTGTTGGTTTTTGTTCTGCAACTACAATCAATCTAATTTCTTCACTTATTTGTGTCGCTATTTCACCTTTGAAAACATTAGCATTCCTCAAAACGTATTGAGTTATGTTGCACTGTTTTAGATACCAATCTTGTAGTGTCATTATTGACTTACTGTTTTTTATTAGAGATTAAAGATAGTTAATTGTATAATCAATGCATCAATTTATAAAGGTTTTTCATTGAGGAAATATGGCAACATCTGCTTTTACCCCAGCAAGTCAAGTACTTGAGCGTCACCAAATATTTTTTAACGATAAAAATGTGCTGATAGCTGGTGATATTCAGGATAGTTATCCATCTATTATGTCGGCAAATCAAGTTAAGATTCATTGCACACAATTTCATACTTATTTACGTCTAAAAGCTAGTGCACGAGGCAATCACACCTATTTTTCATTATTGCCAGAAGCGGATTTTTACGTAGGAATGAATACACTGATTTACTATTGGCCAAAAACTAAAAGCGAAGCACAATTTCAGCTTTCTTATTTATTGCATAATATGCCAAAAGGTAGTGATATTTTTATCATAGGTGAAAATAAAACAGGTGTAAAAAGCGTGGAAGCTTTATTGAATGATTTTGGTACAATTCAAAAAATCGATAGCGCAAGACGTTGTGGTTTATATCATTTTCAGGCAGATAGCCGTTTAGTATTTAATCTTGATGAATGGTGGTTAAGTTATCATTTAACTATTGAAAATCAGAATATTGAAATAAAAAGCTTACCTGGTGTTTTTAGCCAAAAAGGGTTAGATGCTGGTAGTGAATTATTGTTAAATGCATTGATGGATCGTACTGATATTATTAAAGGTAATGTATTAGATGTGGGATGTGGTTCGGGCATTTTGTCCACGGTGCTAGGTAAATTAAATCCTGATATAGCACTAACGTTATCTGATGTAAGCTGTGCAGCAATTGAATCAAGTAAAGCCACGTTAAACCGTAATCATGTTAATGCCACAGTTGTAGCGAGTGACGTTTTTTCAAATCTAAATGATAAATATCATCTTATTGTTTCGAATCCACCTTTTCATGATGGTAAACAGACTAATTACACGGCCGTTAATACGTTAATCAAAGAAGCAAAAAAACACCTAAAATTAAATGGTTATTTGTGCATTGTGGCAAATTCATTTTTACCGTATCAAACCATTTTAGATGAAACATTCAAAAGCGTTGAAGTGATTGCCCAAACGACGAAATTTAAGGTTTATCTAGCAAGCCATTAATAAGTGCTGTTTATTTTGTTTAAAAAAATAGGGCGATGTTATCGCCCTAGGTATAAAATTTAAATATTTAAAAACAAACTGACTTCACTATTCTTGATATCATATCTGGATTAAGAGAGAGCTTCTTTTAATGCCTGGATTTCATTATAGGTAAAATCACAGCGCATAAATTCTTGGTCAAGAAGAATAGGAACAGAGTTGCTTTCTCCAACTACGGCCAACACATTACATTTATTTCTAATCTTATCACCTATAATGATTGGTCCACCGTTTGAGTCTTTATTAAAATTGGCTGCATATTTAGCATTTATTCCTTGTGCATTGCTTGCACGATATAAGGCAGTTATTATTTTACCATAAGAGACTAGTTTAACTGGTACAATAACAGGTGTTAATTTTTGCCCGTTAATTTCCTTGATAACTTTTATCATTTTATGTGTTCTTAAGAAACATCCTAAACTCATCCATGTAACCAACAACAACAAAAGAATAAGACCAGTAGTAGCCACAAATACAGTCCGCATATTATCAATAGCTAAATTGATTGTTACTAGTGATGGATCATCGGCCGAAGCTACAGTTACAACTTGATAATTTCCTTTTTCCCCCCCAATGAAAGTATAATCACGCTTAATAACTTGTCCTGTATCAGTAGTAATTTTCACTGAACAGTTATCAACCATACGTCTTGCACGACATGTTCCTTCTACATCATAGTCAACCACAACAGGATTCTGTGATATTTTATAATCATCAATTAATCCAGGATAATTTCTTATGGCCATAAATAAAGCTAACGCAAAGAGAATTATTGCTGCAAGTAATCTTCTTATTTGATGCATTGAGCCTTCTTGCTTTAAATTCATGACTTTTAAAGGGCGAGTTGGAAATACTTCTACTAATTTATTCATCAATGCCATTTTATCAATATACTCCTTATTAAAAATAAAAATTTCATGTCTAAGGCTAAAATTGTGAATTTAAAAGCTAACCTTTAATCACAATAAAATAAATAATTTATTTATTATTTTTTATTAAATTAGAATAAATATTATCATAATATTTACTTTGTAGGAATTACTCATATTGTTTACGGCAATTTGACAAACGACTTCAAATTAAATAACCCTAGAAAACTGCTGCTGCCTTGCCATTTTTCGCATATAAATATCAAAGCACATACAAATATTGCGTATCAATAAATGTCCTTTAGGTTGGACTTCGATTATATTGTTATTGATTGTCACTAATCCATCTTTTTGCAATGGAGCTAGTAATTTTAAATCTTCGGAAAAATAATCATCAAATTGAATTTGGTATTGCTGTTCAATGACATTTTTATCTAAATGAAAATGGCAGATAAGCTGTTTTATCACATCACGACGAATTTTATCGTCACGATTTAAGGTGAATCCTTTCCATAATCCATGTCCTTTTTGCTCAACCTGAGTTTGATAGATTTTTATATCTTTCTGATTTTGCGCATAACTATCACCTAACATACTAATGGCCGACACACCAAGTCCAAGTAAATCAGCATCGCCTTGAGTTGTATACCCCTGAAAATTACGATGCAATTTATTTTCTTGTTGAGCAATAGCTAATTCATCAGAGGGCTTAGCAAAATGATCCATACCGATAAAGTGATAACCAGCTTCGGTTAACTTTTTAATGCTAGTTTGTAGGATCTGCAATTTTTGATTGGCATTAGGCAAATCATCATCTTTAATTTTTCGTTGGGCAGCAAAACGGCTTGGTAAGTGGGCATAATTAAATACACTTAAACGATCGGGAGAAATCTCAATCACTTTATTAAGCGTTTCGGCAAAACTTTCAATGGTTTGTTTTGGTAGGCCATAAATTAAATCTAAACTAATTGAGTGAAAATTATTTTTACGTGCTTGATTAATAAGAGACCGTATTAATGTTTCATCTTGTTCGCGATTAATTAGGCTTTGGATTTCGTGATTAAAATCTTGAATTCCCATACTTAGCCTATTAAAACCAACACTTGCTAAATGGTCAATTGTTTGTGGTGTAATTTCACGCGGATCAATTTCGATGGATAGTTCGGCATTAGCAACAAAATTAAAATGCTTTTTTAACGAGGTAATCAATCGAGTAATTTCAGCATCGTTTAAAAAAGTTGGTGTACCACCACCCCAGTGCATTTGTGTTACCGTGCGATGTTTAAATAATTTTGCACGTTCGGCAATTTCAATATCTAAAATATCAAGGTATTTGGTAACTTTTTGTGTTTGGCGAGTAATAAGTTTATTACAACCACAAAAATAACAAAGCTTATGACAAAACGGAATATGTACATAAAGCGACAACGGCTTTGTAGGATAACGAGTTGCTGCCGATAAAAATTCCTGCTCATTAAATTTTTCGTTAAATTCAAGTGCAGTAGGGTAAGAGGTATATCTTGGGCCAGAATAATTATATTTTTCAATTATCGCTTGATCCCATAATTGCGTATCAGTCATGCTTTTTACTTCCACTTATGTCTATCTTTAGTGTTGTTATTTTTATGAATTTTTACTATTGCTTTTTGTTGGTTCTTGATTTTGGTTTTAATTTTGATTCGATTAGTTTTATTTAAATATAACAATGTGCAAATCAACAACCCAAAATATAAACTTAACATAATTAATATTGGCACTATGATTTGCTCACTGTTAATTATTAATTGACTGAATAAAAATAATGGATTCTAAGCTTAAATTATCAGTAGGAATATAATCCAATAGATTATATTCCTACTGATATCAAGACACACACTATCACGATTGCCGATTATATTTTACTATCATTAGTTTCGTTTTAATAAACTAACAATATCTTCTTTCTTTTCGTATAATTCTTCAAAATCATCAAAGTCTTCATCAGTATAACCAAGCTTTTGCATCAGTTCATCGATACGATTCAATTTTCTATCAAGATAAATTTGTTGATCTTTAGTGAGTTTGACATTTTGCTCGACTAGATCAAGTAACATATCTAATTTTGGATCGTTCTCTAACTGTTCTAATTCTTGTTGTGGCGATAAAATCGTTTTAATTGGTTTAGATTGTTTAACAGGTTTTTCTATATTGTTAGAATCTTCAACAATTAAAGAAATAGGTTTTTTGCTACCCACTCTTGGATCTTTGGTTGTTTTTGTCGAATTTTTATTTTTATTATTATCTAGCTTATTAAAGCGATAGCCACTTGGTAAACCTTTGTGTTTGCGTTTACGCTTCAGTTCCCGAGATTCTTCATTAATCTCTTGACGGCTTTTTTTAGCTTTCTGTTTTGATTTATTTTTTAACATAAAATCTCTGTCTAATATTAGGGTTAATCATTTTACAAACGTATTTTATCAGTAAGTCCAAAATATAGCTATGATGATGACGTCATGCTAATTTAAGATTGTAAAAAAAGAAATTTATGTATAATCTGAGTCAAATAAATTTGTTAGATCGAATTAGAGAACAATATAAAATGAAAAATCACTTAAGCCCTTATCTGAAATTTAATCGTCAAGAATGGGCTAGCTTACGTAATACTGTACCAATGACTTTAACTGCAGATGAATTAGTTTCGTTACAAGGTATTAATGAAGATTTATCCATGGATGAAGTGAGTGAAATTTATTTACCTTTATCTAGATTACTTAATTATTACATCAGCAATAATTTTAATCGGCAAGCTGTCTTATCTAAATTCTTAGGTAAAAGTCAAAAGACACCTTACATTATTGGCATTGCAGGCAGTGTTGCTGTAGGTAAAAGCACTACCGCCAGAGTGCTACAAGCATTATTAACCCGTTGGCCTGAACATCGCAAAGTAGCTTTGGTAACAACCGATGGTTTTTTATATCCAAATAGATGCCTTGAAGAACGTGGAATAATGAATAAAAAAGGGTTTCCTCAGTCTTACGATATAAAAAAATTACTTAATTTTGTTGCTGATATAAAATCAGGGCAGGCACAAGTTAAAGCACCCGTTTATTCTCATTTAGTTTATGATATTGTCGAAGATGAAGAAATCGTTATTGATAGTCCTGACATTTTGATTCTTGAAGGTTTGAATGTACTGCAAAGTACGCTGAATTATCCACAAGCGAATAATCGTGTTTTTGTTTCGGATTATGTTGATTTTTCAATTTATGTTGATGCTGATGTGTCATTATTACATGACTGGTATGTAAATCGGTTTTTAAAATTTAGGGAGGGTGCATTTAGCGATCCTAACTCTTATTTTAATCATTACTCAAAACTTTCAGAACATGAAGCTACAAATATTGCCAATCGTATTTGGCGAGAAATTAATGAATTAAATTTAGTTGAAAATATTTTACCTACAAAAGAACGAGCGAATCTTATTCTAACTAAAGGTAGAGATCATAAAGTTGATTGTGTCCAATTAAGAAAATAAACTTAAGGAAAATTTATATGAAATCAGTAATTCGGTTAATAAGTAAATTGAGTGTCATTACATTAGCTATCTCATTATCATTTGGTGCTTATGCTTCAAATGAACAACTAAAGGGACTTACGTGTGAAAGCAAAAAACAGGCTATTGAAAAACAGATTGATTATGCTAAAAAAAATAATAATTCTCATCAAATCCAAGGGCTTGAAAAATCATTACGTAACTTAAATAAGCATTGTTCAAATGATGATTTAGAAGCCAAATATAAAAAAGAGATTAACGAAAAATCAAATAAAGTGGCTGAAAGAACTAAAGAATTAGAACAAGCAAAATCAAAATCAAAAGCGAAAGATAAAGATAATGAACAGAAAATTGTCAAACAACAAACAAAATTAGCTGATGCTGAAAAAGAACTTAATAAAGCTAAAACTAAATTATCTGATTTTTATAAAGAATTGGGAGCGAAATAAACGATATCAGGCAGAGTATTTCCCGATTCTTGATTTATTTGCTCTTCAACGATATTTTATTATTAACACCATCAATAGTTATTGTTGACGGTGTTAGTTTTACATTTTTTATAAATCTATTGTCATACTAGACTTTTTAAAGCAAAAAGAGTATGGTGTGCGCCTTGTTACGTGGTTCGTGAACCTCCCACGCTAAAAAACTAAGGAAAAATAATGAGTAAAATTACACTACTAGGCGATCAGTCTGTTCGCTATCCAACAACCTATTGTCCTGAAATACTTGAAACGTTCGATAATAAACACCCGAATAACGATTATTTTGTTAAATTTAATTGCCCAGAATTTACTAGCCTTTGTCCTATCACAGGGCAACCTGATTTTGCGACAATTTATATTTCGTACGTACCGAATATTAAAATGGTCGAAAGTAAATCATTAAAACTCTATCTGTTCAGCTTTCGGAATCATGGCGATTACCACGAAGATTGCATTAATATCATTATGAAAGATCTAATTAAATTAATGGATCCTAAATATATCGAAGTCTGGGGAAAATTTACACCTCGCGGCGGCATTTCGATTGATCCTTATGCCAATTATGGCAAATTGAGTACTCATTGGGAACAAGTTGCGGCTAACCGATTAGCTAATCACGACATGTATCCAGAAAAAGTGGATAATCGCTAATTTAATCTATCTTAACAGGAACATTAATGCAAATTCGTAAAGCACTAGTTATATTTTCTGGTGGGCAAGACTCAACCACTTGCTTACTGCAAGCCATTGCTGATTATGGACGTGAAAACGTTCAGGCAATCAGTTTTCGCTATGGTCAACGCCACGCAATAGAGCTTGAAAAAGCCAAATGGATCGCAGATGATCTTGGTATTGAGCAAACTGTCATTGATACATCAGTTATCAAACAAACTACAAATAATGCGTTGATTGATGACGCTCAAGAAATTAAAGCCGCTCAAGATGGCGATTACCCTAATACCTTCGTTGATGGGCGTAATATGCTTTTTTTACTTTTGGCTGGCTGTCATGCTAAGCAACAAGGAATTTCTGACATTATTATTGGAGTTTGTGAAACCGATTTTAGTGGTTATCCAGATTGCCGTGATGTCTTTATTAAATCAATGAATGTATCAATGAATTTAGCTATGGACTATGCGTTTAATCTCATCACGCCACTGATGTATTTGACAAAAGCGCAAACGTGGGAAATGGCTGATAAACTAGGTTATCTTGATTATGTCCAAAAACATACCCATACCTGTTATTACGGTGTTGAAGGGGGATGTGGTAAGTGTCCAAGTTGTTTATTGCGCAATAAGGGCCTACAAGAATATATGGCTCAAGCTAAATAAATTCATTCATCATTGGGTTCTCTCACCCCCATTAAAAAGGAAAAAAGATGTACTTAAATGTTCATTCAGAATCGATAGAAAAAAGTTTTACCCGTAAACAAAAGCAAAAAGCGCTTTACTGGTTGGCTTTTTTTCACATATTGGTTATTGCTTCAAGCAATTATTTAGTCCAAATTCCATTCGAAATTTTTGGTTTTCAAACAACTTGGGGGGCATTCACTTTTCCGTTTATCTTTTTAACTACCGATCTGACTATTCGAATTTATGGGGCTAGTTTAGCCAGAAAAATCATTTTTGTTGTAATGATTCCTGCATTGTTATTTTCATACCTGATTTCGGTACTATTTTTTGAAACCCATTGGGTTGGATTATCAGCATTGACGGAATTTAATAGCTTCGTATTTCGAATTGCATTGGCAAGTTTTGCCGCTTATTTAGTTGGTCAACTAATGGATATTACTGTTTTTAACTATTTAAGAAAAAACAGATCATGGTGGGTTGCCCCAACAGCATCGGCAATATTTGGTAATGGTATTGATACTATTGTCTTTTTTGCTATCGCATTTTATCAAAGTAACGATGAATTTATGGCAAATCATTGGATCGAAATTTCGTTAATGGACTATAGTTTTAAAATTCTAATTTGCGGATTATTCTTTTTGCCACTTTATGGTGTCATTCTCAATTTTATCCTAAAAAAGTTAGTTGCAATGCCTAAAAACAATTAATCATTAAAATCTAAATTTTAGTTACTCACCTAAATAAACATAAACTCATTTATTTTTTTGATGAGTTTTATGTTTAATATTGAAAAATACACTAATATTTCACAACACTCAAAGGTCAATATAGCCTTTTATTCTGCGTCGGGCTGCTGAAGGCTTCATTCTGCATTCTGTGCTAGGTTTTTAGAAAATTTTGCCAAAAACTGGCGCTTTAGTATTTAGTTAGCTATAATTTTGATTATTTTATGGCAAAACGCAGCTCATTAAAAAATAAACAACTATAAAAATAAAACACAAATTAACAGGAGGTTAGATATTGTGTGCTATAATAATAACAGGCATTGGCAGTGCTATACCTTAAATCTATTTAAGTTTTACCGTAATCAAAAACAAACTCCATTTTGCTTTTTATTATCAAATCTAGCGAAATCGCCAAGATTGCCGTCGATTTCCAACTTGTTATCCAAATTAGCCATAGTTTTTGCACCATTGTTGTTATTGCCATATTCAGTGAGTTCGCAGGCGTTGTTAGCTCGGACCTCACAGGTTATTAACGGCTCTGCGCCGTATTTGACGCTTGATGGTGGCGTCACTAAATTAACTACAACTGATGATTTAATAAGTATTAAGTTATCGGACGGTCAAGTTTTCACTCCACAAAATAATAACTCAGCGATGACGCCAATTCATTTACCTAATGCAGGTGATACGCTTGCTAATATTGAAATGATAGTTCCACCATCAACCGACTCTGTGAGTATAAGTAGCTTGGTAACACAAGGTAATTGGGGAGATGATGATGGAGATGGACAGGGAGCTAATAGTGTCACTGCGACAGGGAATATATCAGTATCGTTTACTGATAAAAATAGTAATGCCGTTAGTCGCAGTGATATATTAGATATTTGTAATGCACCTTATAGGATAACATTAAGTAGTACGGATGCTACTTTAGAAACAAAGTATGGTGTGCCAAATAGAAGTACTTTAAACGGAAATACGGTGTCATATTATATCAACCCAAATTCACAGCAGCCTAAAGTTTGCTATGTAAGCCCTCGTTTGATATTTGGTGGTACTAATTTTGCTGGAGATAATCCTCGCTTTGCGGGGCCATCTAGTATATGGGATCCTACTAAAGGTTTTTTAACACAGTCAATTAATCCATCTTCTTATAACCTTAATTTTCCTACTACGGGGGCTGATGGATTATATTTTGATTTGGATATAGGTGGGGTAGATGCAAGTCAGTTGACCTGGTCTTCAGAAACTCAAGGAGAGATAACAGCAACAGTGAATTGGGTAAAACCCCGTTCAGACTCATTCACCATTCCATGCCGATGGTGCACGGGCATTACTACATATGATGATTGGATTACAAATAAATCCAAAAACGTAACGCGAGTAACGTTAAATGGCCCTAGGGCGAATAATATCCAAATACAATCAAGTAATCCTAGTCGACTTACTGTGCCATCTTTGCCGCAACTATTTGTGTTGGAAGGGAAGAATAGCAGTGGTGTGGTTGTTAAATATGGATTTGAGCTAAAGCAGTGGTTTGTCCATCGGGGAGAGAAATATACTACTGTTCCTGAGCAAGCAACTTGGTGTAGTAGTTTGGGTTATCGTTTTTCGAAGATAAGAGATTTAAGCAATGCGAAATGTGGTGTGAATGATGCTTATTTTCCATGTATAAGCGACATAGATGGCTCCACGCCGTCGTCCGGTAGTTTATATTACCAACGTCAAATAGGGGCAGGATTTTTAAGTGAATGGAGTGATGTATCCTATTACGGTGATGTGGCAGGTTTTGGTCGTGGTGATATTTGGACAAATGATGCGGTATCAAATACAACTCACTTATATATTCACCGTAATGGTTATGTGGATCAGTGGGGCACCTCTGGAGGTGGCTATGCTGTTTGCACCGTACCTTAGTGTTTAGTTCTTAATCCTTGAACTGTGGGAAGTTTATATGTAAATAGAGAATAATCAACCAAAGAACTGTAAATCCCCCAAACTTAGTACACAACTCACGTAGAAAATTAAGCTGCTTGTTTTAATGTTTTATATTCGAGCAGTGTCATGTTATTTAACGCCTCATGTGGTCTTTCGGTGTTATAAATCGTTAGCCATTCTTCGGTTATTCTCCTTGCTTGTGCTAAGTTGTTAAAAAGATATAAATCGAGTACTTCAGTACGATAGGTACGATTAAATCGTTCAATATAGCCATTTTGATAAGGGCTACCGGGCTTTATATAATCAATGACTATATCATGTGATTTAGCCCAGTTTATAAAGGTTTTTCCTGTAAATTCTGGTCCATTATCGACCCGTATTTTTAATGGATATCCATGATATTCGGCCAGTTTATCTAAGTAACGGGTAATTCTTTCTGCCGGTAAACTGACTGCAATATCAATGCCTAGCGCCTCACGATTAAAGTCCTCTATCACATTGAATGTTCTCAAGTTCACATTGCGTTAATCTTTGCCTCTAGTTAGTATTTCGATTCATTCTATGCTGAACATTTTTCTTAGATACTTCTTTTATCAAAGTAATAATTGATCTTTGCAAAAATATTAGACAGTGCCCACCGCTATCATTTTATTGTTTTGGTAAAATTGCTATTCATATTGCTGCGGCGATATCTAGCCTTTGGCTGAATGACGACGAATACGATTATAATAGATTTCAATATATTCAAATAGTGCTTTATTAGCCTGCATCCTCGTTTTATAGTAACAACAATGAATAATATGGGGTTTGAGTGTATGAAAAAACTTTCAACAACAGCATTATCAAAGCAGTTTCCTCTTCGACTCATGCTTTGCCTTAGTTCATATTGTAACAATAATTGCTTGAAATCAGCACTGGAATATTGAATTCTTTGGTCACTATGAATGAAGACATTTTTAGGAAAGTGACGCCGAAACAAAGTTTGCTTTAATGTATTACACACTAAATAGCCTGTATCCCTAACATCATGAAGCAGGCTTGGTGCACCCAAACGGGCTTTATGTTGCCAATACTGTTTTTGGATATACTCGCTGAGTTTGGCGGATTTGTTTGCTCTTTTTAACCAAGCATAATAACCTGATGAACTGACACAAAGTAATGAGCATATCCTAGTAACCGGATAGCTGGTTAAATGATTTTTCATATAAGTGTACTTCACCGACTTGGATTGTTGATGATATGCACATGCGCCTTTTTTAGTATATCATTAGCCATTTTCAGTTCTTTAATCTCTTTTTCTAACGCCATAATCCGCTGTTGCTCAGCGGTTAACTCCCGACGGCTGGTTTTATTCGGGGAAAGTTGCCTAATCCATTTATCTAGGGTTGATTTACCCACACCTAGATGGTTGGCAAGTTTGCTGATAGAAAGGTGTGCATTAGATAACGCATAATCCACTGATTGTTGTTTAAATTCGATACTAAATTTTTTGACCATGATATTTGTCTTCTATGATTTTGTTTATATCATAGAGGCGACTTTTGTCCACTTTTTTGGCGAGGATCAGTTTTCATCTTTACATTTCTTTACAAAAAAGTCCGCCAAAAAACTAGCCAACTATTTCTTAAACGGCTATACTTTAATCGCTTTAGAAAGACAAGCTTATTAAATAAGCGAGTAGTTATAAAAAATCCAAATAAAACAAAATATTACTTGACTGGTGGAACAAAATGCAGTACCATTTTAGGCACAAGGCACTGGCAAACCTATGTCTTAAATTTATCAAATAATCCTATTCGACGAGTTTTTACACAAAACTTATTTATATCTTCGAAATTATCGCTCAAATCACCTAAAACAGCTTTGCTAGTATTAGCATTGTTATTATTGTCATCTTCATCGAATTTACAGGCATTGAATGGTAAAATAGCTCGAGCGGATAATCGTAGTGATGCGATAATTTTACCTTCAACGATAGTTGCAGTTATTGATTATGCAAGGCCATATCTACGTGATGGTACGGGAAAATTTGCAGGCCCAGCTGACATATGGAATCCTGATAAGGGCTTTTTAGTACAATCAATCAATCCTGAGTCATACAGCCTAAATTTTCCGACTACAGGTGCGCATAATTTATATTTTAATTTACTTATAGCAGCAATAGATGTGAGAGACTTGACATGGGAACCGGTCACGCATGAGGGAATTACAGCAACAGTGACAAATGATGTAGTTTGTGACAGTTGGAATTCTTATGAGGGTTGTAAAGAGTGGGTAGTAGGTGTTAAGTTAACAGGTCCAGAGGCAAGCAATCAATGGAATAATCCAAATCCTAGCCGAATTGCTGTACCAAAGTTACCGCAAACGTTTGAGTTAGTGGGTAGAGATATATATGGCGTTGAGGTAGTAAAATATGGATTTGTATTAAGGCAGTGGTTCGTCAATCGTGGTTTTCAATTGAAAACTTATAGTGACCATTTAGCATGGTGTAATAGTTTGGGTTATCGAATGCCACGGGTAAGAGATTTAACCAATGCAGTTTGTTCTGGTTGGAGTTCAGGAAGTTGGTGTCAAGGCGCAGTAGGTGCCACACCTAGCTCATCAGGTAATAATTACCAGCGTCACATAGGCGCTGGCTTTTTCACGGAGTGGGGCATCACGGTCGGCTACGCTGCGGGCTTCGCCTCCACCTTCTACTGGACGAGCGACGCTACAGGTAGCGACCAGTTCTATGTCTACTCGAGCGGCGGCAGCGCCTACAGCGGCAGTGCCCGCGACACCCGCTATGGCCTTTGCACCGCACCTTAGCTTTTAGCGTTTAGTTCTTAATCCTTAGGGAGCAGAAGGTCTTATGGTGCCTGAGAGGACAATATAGATAAGAATAAAGCCCCCGCGCAAGTTGGGGCTTTTAGCAGGCAAAGCTTGCGAGCCTTGCAAATTTATGGTTCGCCAATAAGTAGTTAAATGTTGATTATTATCCGTAATAAATCAGCAAAAAATTAATCAACTTTATTTTAGCCTTAATTTTGTTACGTTTATGCCGATTTTATGTATATAATTAACGTAAATTCATCTATTGTGTATTATTATGGCTAATGTATCTTCGTTTCGCCAAAAGCAAAGCACTATTTTTGTCGCATTTCTAGTCACAACTTTTATTGTTGGTATTGCTGGTGCTTTACAATCTCCTACTTTAAGTCGATTTTTAACTTTTGAAGTTAATGTTAATTCACGGCTAGTTGGACTTTTTTTTTCTGTTAATGCTTTAGCAAGTATTGTGGGTAGCTTTTTATTGGCTAAATATTCCGATAAAAAAGGCGATAGGCGTTATATTGTTATATTTTGCTGTTTAATGGGCATTGCTAATAGCATTACTTTTGCGTTTACACGTCACTATTTGGTGTTAATCACGCTGGGTGTTTTGTTTGCTGCGTTATCGTCTGCTGCTATGCCACAAATTTTTGCTTTAGCACGCGAATATGCCGTTAAAACTGGGCGTAATGTTGTGGCATTTAATTCACTTATTCGAGCTCAACTTTCGCTTGCTTGGGTATTTGGCCCACCAATTTCTTTTGGCTTAGCTATTAATTTTGGTTTTACGGCAATGTATTTAACGGGCATGTGCATGTTTATGGTCGCGATGCTGTTTGTTGCTATTTTTTTACCTTCGGTTGAAAAAAATCCTACCTCACAACTAAATAACGAAGCAGAGTTACAAGCAGCAAATCAACCACTTTGGAAGAATACAAATGTGCTTTGTTTATTGCTATCTACGGTATTTATGTGGACAGCAAATATGATGTATATTATTGATATGCCAATTTATGTTGATGTTGTATTACATCTTTCAGATTCATTGCCGGGTGTATTGATGGGGCTTGCTGCTGGTATCGAAATTCCAGTTATGCTCATCGCTGGATATTTAGTACCCCATTTAGGTAAACGAAATCTGTTTTTTATTGCGATTGTTTGCGGTTTGATTTTTTATCTTGGTATGATTTTTTGTACTGGTAAATATGCCTTATTAGCATTACAGCTCTTTAATGCTCTATTTATTGGTATTGTAGCTAACATTGGTATTATCTATTTTCAGGATTTATTGCCTACCCGAATGGGAGTGGCTTCTACTTTATTTAATAATGGTGTTATTTTCAGCATAATTATAGCTGGAATGTTGCAAGGATTTGTATCAGAAGCCTATGGACATGAGGTTATCTATTGGATTGCGTTAGTAATGGTTGCGATATCATTGTTATTCTGTACGTTGGTGAAAGATGTAAAAACTAACGTGGGCTGAAAGTAGATGAATAGTTAGATAATTAATAACAAAATCAATAGTAAATAAATAATTAAGTGTAATTTGTCTTCTTAATAGTTAGGAAGACAAATTACTGAAACAATTAAAGATTAGATGTGTTTAACAGTTTTTCATAAAAGGCATAATCGGTCCTTTCATAACCCAATGGCGTAATGGCAATAAAGTTGGCATTAGCGGCATCAAGTTCTTTATTGTCATCAAGTATTTGTAAATTGCGTTTTGCTCTAAACCAAAAGTAATCATTGCCTTCGGGATCTTGTGTTGGTATCACCATAAAACGACTTACATCGCTATTGCCTTGTTTTGTTATTTTCAAACCTTTAATTTGTTGTGCTGTACATGCAGGAAAATTAACGTTAAAACAAATATTTTGCGCAGATGGTAACGAAAGTAATTTAGCAATAACTGTTTGAGCGTGATGTTTAGCACAACTCCAGTCAGTTGGCTGGTTATCTTCACTGGTTAATTGACTCAATGCAATTGCAGGAATGCCCAAAGTCATAGCCATCATTGCCGCACCAACAGTGCCAGATAACACTGTTTCAAATCCTACATTTGAGCCATTATTAATTCCAGATAGTACTAGATTGGGTAGGTTGTTAGCCATCAAATATTTAATTGCAAATAGTGAGCAATCGGCAGGAGTGCCATAAACGGCAAATTCTTGTTTTCCACGTTGAACAACTCTAAATGGCGTTTTTAAGCTCACTGAACAAGATACTCCACTTTGATCTATGGCTGGTGCAACTACCCAAACCTCGTGAGCTATCTTTTTTGCCACTTCTTGCAATAGTTTAATACCTGGTGCATCAAAGCCATCATCATTGACTAGTAAAACGCGATTAACTAACTTTTCTAACATATTATTTCCTTATTGAGCAAATGTATTACATTCGTTAATTGCACCACTATCAAACCCACGTTTAAACCAAGTATAACGTTGCTTAGATGTACCATGGGTAAAACTATCAGGTACAACATAACCTTCACTTTGTTGTTGCAAGCGATCATCACCAATGGCTTTTGCGGTGTTTAAAGCTTGTTCAATATCACCTTCATCCAGCCGATTTTGCTGTTGCATTGCATTGCCCCACATGCCAGCAAAACAATCGGCTTGGAGTTCTAATTTAACCGACAATTGGTTATTTGTGATTGTGGACTGACCTTGTTTTAATTGCTCAACGTGGCTAAATGTGCCCAGCAAATTTTGTACATGATGACCAACTTCATGCGCAATTACATAACCTTGAGCAAAGTCGCCACCACCACCAAGTCGCTGTTTCATCTCTTGATAGAAAGACATATCTAGATAGACAGTTTTGTCAATACTACAATAAAATGGTCCCATAAAGGTTTGACCAGTGCCACAAGATGTTCTTGTAGAGCCTTTATAAAGTACTAACTTAGGGGGAGTATAGGTTTTACCTAAACGTTGAAATTCTTGATGCCAATAATCTTCAGTACTTGCTAAAATGATAGACGTAAATTTGACGGCATCTTCATCATCAATTGAATATTGATTAGTATTTTGTTCGGTACTGTTCGTATCAATTAGTGTTGAATCTAGCAAGCCAGTTAAATCAACACCATAATAGCCAGCAATTAACACTACAATAAATAAAACAATCTTACCTTTACCACCAATTGGAAGTCTTGTTCCTATTTCACTTCCTGATTGTGAGCGACGATCTTCAATGTTATCGCTCTCTCGTTGGTCTCTCCAGCGCATAGGAATTACCTTGTCAGTTTTAGTTTAATTATTTTAATGGATAACAAATAAGTATTCTAGATTAAGTTATTAGCGTTGTTATAAATTGAACCAATTAACTGTATAAAAATAGGTAAAGTATTTGTTTGTAAATTTGGTTATTTCTTGCTTTTTTTAGGTATATAATAGAATTCATACCAGTATATTTTCATATTAATGTTTGGGTATTGTTATGCCATATTTATTTCTTACTTTGGCGGCTTGTTTTTGGGGGGGTAATTACGTTGTTGGACGTGTTTTAGTTACTCAAGCTGATCCTATGGTAATATCCGAAGGTCGTTGGGTTATTACTGCGCTGTTATTATTGTGTTTATATCAACGTCAAGTTCGTAATGACTTATCCAAAATTAGAAAATCAATTGGTCCCATTTGTTTGTTAGCCATTTTCGGGCAGATTTTATTTCCATTAACACTTTATGTTGGATTGCAATATACCTCATCGCTTAATGCATCAATTTACCTTTCTGCAACACCATGTATGGTGTTGGTTATGAATAAATTGTTATTTAATGATACGATTTCAAAAAATAATATTTTAGGCGTGCTATTTAGTACAATTGGCGTTATTTATTTGATTTTACAAGGAAATTTAACCAATTTAAGTGAGTTGAGTAATATTAATAAAGGGGATTTGTGGGCAATGGCATCAGCAATGAGCTGGGCTTGTTATAGTGCATTTATACGGTTAAAAGATAAATCTATATCTGGCAATGCTTTTGTGACTGTTAGTGCCGTGTTAGGTTCGGTCATGTTACTTCCTGTTGCGTTAGTGTATTTTTATTTTTACCCAGTTTCCAACCTAGCGCATTATACCTCAACAAGTTTTTTGCTTGGCTTATTATATATTGCTATTTTTGCGTCTTGGTTATCTTATTTATTTTGGAATAAAGGTATTATGGATATTGGCGCAACACGTGGGCAAATCTATACTCATATTATCCCTTTGTCAGCAGGAATTTTCAGTATTCTATTTTTACATACGCCAGTTGCGTATTTTCATATTGTGTCGATAGTACTAATAGTTATTGGGATCTATTTTTGTTCACGGAAATAGTTAATAGTACAAACAATCGTTTTTAAAATAGCTTTAGTTTTGACTTAGAAATCAAGAAAATTTTACAAAATGAGGTTATTTTGCTATAATTAGCACTCAATTTTCACAAAAAGGA
The DNA here is from genome assembly GCF_046635645.1 of Gilliamella sp. BG2. Classification (NCBI taxonomy): domain Bacteria; kingdom Pseudomonadati; phylum Pseudomonadota; class Gammaproteobacteria; order Orbales; family Orbaceae; genus Gilliamella; species Gilliamella sp. BG2. The sequence continues at coordinate 96,974 of NZ_JBIDFF010000002.1, read as the reverse complement.
ATTGTTTTGTTGTTATTTAGTAGAAATTAAAACAAACAATAAAACATTAGTTTTTGCTTTTTTATTATCCTCTTTTTTTATCTTTGCTGTATTTTGCTTCAATTTTAATTAACTGATAAACACTTTTTCAAAGTGTAATCTAAAAAGTATTGTTCTTTGTGTATTAAAAGGTAACCGTTTACCTTGTTGCATCATTCCTTTTATTATTTGTATGTAAACAGGCGGTATTTTATGAAAAAAATAAGACAGTCCCAAAATAAACCATTAAACATCAACGATATTACTATAATTGATGATAGCAAGTTAAAAAAAGCCATTACCGCAGCAGCACTTGGTAATGCGATGGAGTGGTTTGATTTTGGTGTATATGGCTTTTTAGCCTATGTTTTAGGGCAAGTATTTTTCCCTGATGCATCCCCTAGTGTGCAAATGGTTGCTGCACTCGCCACGTTTTCCGTACCATTTTTAGTTCGGCCGTTAGGCGGTTTAGTGTTTGGGATCCTTGGTGATAAATTTGGACGCCAAAAAGTATTATCAATAACCATCATTATTATGTCGTTAAGCACTTTTTGTATTGGTTTAATTCCTTCTTATGCCTCGATTGGTATTGCTGCACCAATATTATTATTGCTAGCTAAATTTGCGCAAGGATTTTCAATAGGGGGTGAATATTCTGGTGCGGCTATATTTGTTGCCGAATATTCGCCAGATCGCAAACGTGGTTTTATGGGGAGTTGGTTAGATTTTGGTTCGATTGCTGGTTTTTTAGTTGGAGCAGGTTTAGTCGTGCTTTTATCTAGTATTCTTGGCAAAGTTGCATTTCATGATTGGGGCTGGAGAATTCCATTTTTATTCGCTTTACCGCTAGGACTAATTGGGCTTTACTTACGTCATGCGCTAGATGAAACACCGGCATTTCAACAGCATACCGATTTGATGGATCAAAATGTTCGCGATCATATTACTAATCAACCTAAAATGACTTTCAAACAGATTATTATCAAATATTGGAAAAGCCTATTAGTCTGTGTAGGGTTGGTGATTGTTACTAATGTGACTTATTATATGTTGCTTACCTATATGCCTAGTTATTTATCTCATAACTTAAATTACGATACAGATCATGGCGTACTAATTATTATTGCTATCATGATAGGTATGTTATTTGTTCAACCATTAATTGGTTTTATTAGCGATAAAATAGGTCGCAGACCGTTCATTATTGGGGGAAGCTTAGGTTTATTAATTCTTGCTTATCCGTCATTTGTTATGATCAATAGCGATATTATAGGTCTTATCTTTTTAGGATTATTGATTTTAGCTGTATTACTTAACTGTTTTACTGGTGTTATGGCCTCAATTTTACCGGCTATCTTTCCGACTAGTATTCGTTACAGTGCTCTAGCTATATCATTTAATATCTCGGTATTAGTTGCTGGTGCTACTCCAACAGTGGCGGCTTGGTTGGTTGAAGAAAGTAATAATTTATACATGCCAGCTTATTATTTAATGGTTGTAGCATTAGTGGGTTTACTTACAGGCATAAAAATGAAAGAAACCGCAAACCGTCCACTCCGCGGCGCAACGCCTGCAGCATCAGACAGGTCAGAGGCAAAAGAAATATTATCAGATCACTTTGACTCAATAGAACAAAGAGTCGAAGATATAGAACAGCAGATCGAAACATTACAACAACAGCGTCAGAATTTAGTCGATCAACATCCTAAGTTAGATTGATTTTTTTATTTTTTGGGTTTTGTATATTTTGTTTAACATACAAAACCCAAATTTAATAAAATCAAAACGATACATAAGTATTTTTTAACGATAAAATTGACACATCATAGAAATAGCTAAAACACTGCCAACCCTTTTTTTATTAATAAATAAAAGTAAATAAAAACAAAGTATTATAAAACCGCTATAAAAAAGGGCTTTTGAAAACAGAAATCCTATTTGCCTTTTGCTAAACAGGGTTTATAGTATATCGGTTTCTAGTTTACCGCCGCATAGGCGGTTTAGAAATAGTCAATCAGAAGCGGATCTTAGTTTGATGTGTTTACCGCCGCATAGGCGGTTTAGAAAGCTACCCGAGGAGTAATTATGTCAGAAAAAATGTTTACCGCCGCATAGGCGGTTTAGAAATACACGTTCAGGAAAAGGCGTTGGTATTGTAAGTTTACCGCCGCATAGGCGGTTTAGAAACCTTAGAACGTGTGTACCAGTCAAATCTAGGTGTTTACCGCCACATAGGCGGTTAGAAATTCTGGCATTATTATTTTTAACAGCATGACGTTCACAGCTATATAATAGCTTGATTTTATTCAAAATTATTAAGTTAAAAAATAAAATCAATATTCTACCTGATTGATTTTATATAAAAATGTACCGATAATTAAGTGCGCTAAACAAGAGCGATAAATATGTGTAATTTTGGCACAATGTAAAAAATAAAAGAGTTTGAAAGTTTACTGTGAAAAAACTATTTGCGCATTAACTTACTATGATATTGTCGACGATATTCGGTTGGTGTTCGTTCTGTCTTTTTTTTAAAAATCCGACAAAAATAATTACTATCTTTAAACCCCGATGCTAGAGCAATTTCTTTTATATTTAGATCATAATCCTTTAGTAGCGATTTTGCATATTCTAAGCGAATATGATTTAGATATTCATTTACCCCTCTTTTTCCCTCGCTTTGAAATAGATGTGATAAGTAATTGGGTGAAATGTAAAACATATTAGCTAAAAAGTCGCGTGTAATATCTTCACGAAAGTGAGTATCAATATATTGGCGAATGGCTTCATATAGGCAAGTAGTTTTGGATGATGTTTTGATATTGATATTTAACAAATCGAGTGTGTTGCTAAGTAAACTGTGAATAAGATAGTAAGCAGTTTGATTTTGTTTACATGATTGGTTTTGCCAGATAAGTTCGGTCAGCGCTTGAATAATAAATGTACCAACCCGCGGGCCTCGTCTTGGTGTGTTAATTTGCCCAAGCGGAATTAGTTGTGTGCCATCCCAATGCAATAGGCTTATACCAATTTGTTGTTTACCAAACAATATGTTTAATGAAGTAACAGGGTTTGTCCAAATGGGTTTGTTCCAACTTTGAGCGGAAATATATAAAAGATCATTAATTGATAATATTTTTTCAATAACTTTGCCATTACTATCCGCCCATAGCATCTGTTGCTTTCCTTCTAATATAATTTCAATTCTAGGAAAGTTGACTTGGTAGGCAAGTGAAGGCGGACAAGCATTACTATTGGCAAAATAGATATGATTGATTGACTCTTGGTTATTGACTAGTTTGGTTAGTTTTTCGTTAATGATTTTTGTCATAAATTAAGTTAATGATAAATCAAGTGTGTACTATCGTTTAGATTATATACGCATATGGAAAAGATGAAAATAAGTATAAATTTTTCTTTTATTTAATAAGTTAATGTTAATTTTTCGTTGTGTGATCTAAATCTCAATTTCTTATTTAGCGTACAAAAATCCAGTAAATGACAAAATTGTCTTCTAGGCGGTTGGATCAGTTTTTTTTTACTATAGCTGTAACGCAAAATTTGTAATACAAAGAGCGTTATATGTATACGTTAATAGATATTTGTTGGTTTTAGCTAGGAGTTAACCATGGAATTATATTTAGATACCGCCGATCTTGTCGCCATTAAACGTTTAGCTAAGGTGTTACCTATTAGTGGGGTTACCTCTAATCCAAGCATTGTAGCAAAATCGGGCAAGCCAATTTTTTCGTTATTAGATGAACTACAGGGAGTATTGGGTTCAGATAAATTACTATTTGCTCAGGTACTTTCAAGTAATGCTGATGAAATGATAAAAGAAGCTCATCAGCTTAGAAAAGCAGTACCATCGATTGTGACTAAAATTCCTGTTAATGCTCAAGGATTGATTGCAATTAAAGAATTAACCCAGCAAGGAATTCCAACTTTGGGAACGGCTGTTTATGGTGCAGGGCAGGGATTTTTAGCTGCATTAGCAGGGGCTAAATATATTGCACCTTATGTTAATCGCATTGATGCTCAAGGCGGAAATAGTAAAGATACAGTACTGGAATTACAAAAATTGTTAGATTTGCACTGTCCACAATCGATGGTGTTAGCCGCAAGCTTTAGAACGCCAAGGCAAGCGTTAGATTGTATGCTTGCTGGTTGTAAGTCTATTACGTTGCCAGTAGATGTGGCTGAGCTATTTATTTCTGATCCAGCTGTTGATGCGGCGATTACTAAGTTTGATCAAGACTGGTGTAATGCTTTTGGTGCGTTATCGTTTTAAATTTATTTTTTAATTTGATTTTTTCTAAACTTGTTTCATCGCTTTTGGGTTAAACAAGTTTATCTATTTTTTCAATTATAAAAATAGCATTATTCTAATATATTTTGTTGTATGATGATGCCATTTAGCAATAAATATAAGGATCAGCTGATGGATGAAAAAATAGGAAAAATCAAATTCAATAAGAAAGTCATCGTCAATGCGTTATTAACAGTATTGAATATTGAAAAAATATCTCCCAGTTTTATTCGCATACAGTTTAGTAGCGATAAACCAGTAAATATCGATCCATTATGGATTTGTCCGTATTTAAAATTGCTTTTTCCTGATCCTTCGACCAATGTAATTACTTTCCCTAAACTTGATGATAATAATAAAATCGCTGTTGATGATAAGCAACGTCAGCTAGTCCGTAGTTATAGTGTGCGCGAATTTGAGCGTGCCTCTAATCAATTTTTTGTTGATTTTGCTATTCATGATACAGGATTGGCTTCAGTGTGGTCGCAAAAAACTAAGATTGGTGACCAAATTGGTTTGATTGCGGCAGCCAGCAAGTTGCGATTTACTGATAATTGTTTGGTGTTAATGGGGGATATTTCGGCTGTGCCCGCCATATGTTTTACGCTTGAACATCTTCCTCAAAATCAGAAGGCTTTTGCCTTTATACAGGTTAATCATAAAAGTGATATAGTGCCGTTGCCAGATAATAAAAATATTAAGGTGAATTGGTTTATACAAAATAGGGATAATCCCTTTCAATTAGTTGATGCGGTAATTAATGCTGATTTATCAGAGCAAAATAAGCTGTTGTTTTGGGGAGGGATGGAGCGTTCGTTGGCACAATCTGTTCGTCATGCTATTAAAGATAAATATATACATTTGTCGCCTGATGCTTTTCATATTACTAGTTACTGGCGAGAAGGTTTCGCCGAAGGCGAATTTAAACATCGTGAATAATTAACGGTTACTTTTATGAATATTCTTGCTCATTTGCATTTGGCTACGTTAGCACGTAGTTCGTTGATTGGTAATACAGTTGCTGATTTTGTTAAAGGTGATCCTTATTTAATTTATAACTCTAATATTGCCGATGGCATTATGCTACACCGTAAAATTGATAGATTGACCGATAGCCTGCTTGAAGTTAAGAAAGCCAAGCTGCTGTTTAGAAAATCGCATCAGCGAGTTGCACCCATTACATTAGATATTGTGTGGGATCATTTTTTGTCAAAGCATTGGGCTAATTATGGTTTGTTGTCGAGTGTGTCTCAATTTAATCAAGTAACAAAAGCTCATATCCAACCTTATATTGACGTTTATCCGGTAGATTATCAGCATTTTATGAATTCAATGTGGCAAGGGGAGTGGCTCGAAAATTATGCTTCTATTGACTTTGTTGGTAATGTCCTTAGTGGCATGGCAAATAGACGACCAAAATTATATTTGTTAAAAGAAACAATTGTTGATGTTAAGCAGCATTATGCTCAATTAGAGTCGTTATTTTTTTTGTTATATCCCAAAATCTGTTTAATAGTAAAAGATAGCACCAGCTAAACTGGATTTTGGTGCTACCAGTTCAAGCCGCTATGCTTAAACTAGTAGTGTTTTAGATTATTTGCTGTTAATTTGGCAATATCAGTTTGCCATCTGCTTTTTGGATAATGCTGTTGCTATTTGGCGTTTGAGCTATCGGTTTTAGGTTGTTGTCGGTTATTTGTGGCGCATAACCGCTTTTACCTCCACGAGTTTTGGTACGTACAACTTGGCTTACTGGTAGCGTAGCGTTGTTGGTTAAGTTAGCCCATAACCACTCGATGGCATCTTCGCCATAATAATCAATTGGTAGTAATGTGTTGTCAAATGGGGCTCGGCCATCTAAGTAGCTGGCGTTTTCTACTTCAATATATCGCAGTTGTGATTGTTTACCTTCAACCAAGCTATTTAGTGCGACATAAGCGCGCGATGTATAATTTGGTAATTGTTTAACATTGTTCCGACCATGGACAATAAAGGTTTTTATACCATGTAAGTTACCCGATGCCATAACTTGTTTTATGCCTTCTTTAATGCGTGGTTCTTGTGATTTTTTATAAACACAGATCGATCCTTTAGTGCCGTAATCGATTGTATTTTTCGTTTGCGAGCTAGAATAAAATTCACGTCTTGGGGTGTTGAGATCTTCGTTTTCAACTAGATCCAAAACCGTTGCATTACGGCCATTCCAAAGCGGTAAATGGCCGTTAGCCATTCCCCATATTTGTTCAAACGAAATTTCTTTTAATGGTGCAACTTTTCCTGTGTTGTTAATTGGGTTTTGCTGGGTGCTTGCTACCGAAAAATTGCACATATTTTCGGTGACACTATATTTGCCATAGGCACTAATATATTGATATGGTAGACCAATAGATTCAGTGTAGTAAAAATAGGGTAGTTGAATATCCATTTCTGGTGTCCAACCATTTTTATGTAGTTTTTCTAACGCTTCTTTTGGTTTTCCTGTAGTAAGTAACTTTGCTTTTTTAAGGGCGTTACAGCGCTCTTGTGAATAAAGAAAATAATCAGCATAAGGTACATAAGCATCGTCTTTATAAGCTGTTATGGCTGGTATGGCACATGGTATATATAACGCACCATAAGCACTGTAATTAGCAATAGATTTGGCTTCTAACTTTTGCGAGTTGTTGTTGCCGATTTTGAGTTTAACTGAGGCTTTGTCAAGATTTGGTTGAATTTGTGGATTAACTGCAACAATACCGTCAATCATATTTTGATCATCTAATTCGCCAGCTTTTAATGCTGCTCCACCACCATCGCTTGCGCCATAGACTAAAACCAGAGTGTTGTCTTTGTTAAATATAGCTTGATCATTCGGTGAAAACATAATATTAAGTTCATAAAAAGCAAATTCTAGGGATTTTAATACGTGTTCCCCCCAGCGGGCTTCGGCATTGAGTTGCGAGTGTAGTTGTTTTATAGCATAGCGGTGGGGATATTTTTTAATATATTTTTCTTCATTATTAATCCAAGGAGAAAATAAGATGTTACCATTTTGCACTTCTCCCCATACGGTGAACCCAAGTTTGCGTTCAATATCATAAATGCCGTTACCTAGCCCTTTGTCGTTATATACTACTGCACAGTTGTGACGGAGTCCCCACAATCCACGAATTTGTATATCTTTGGTATTAAATACTCCATCCGAATCACTAGCGGGAACCGCAACAATGCAAGGTTTATTTTTGTTAAAATCAAGTGGAATTTGTAGCAACATGCCAACACCGTCTTGTCTTTGTACGGCTGATATTTCGGTACCTGCAATTTTACCGTCAAACAAAGGAGTTAGTTCTTGCTTTCTAAAACCAAATAGTGTTCCTTCACCAATTTTGGTGTCAATATAGCGATTTAGTTTAGCTTGTCGGCGTTCTTGAAAGTTTGGTTTAGCTGGAATTTCAACTTCTGGTACGATAGTGGTGGTTGATAATGGGGTAAACCCAAGCCCAGCTGTAACAAGGTCATCACTATCACCATCATAATAAGCCAATGTATTGCGGACTAGCCACTTTGGCTTTTTAATTGTGTTATCAATTGGGGATGGCGTGCTGCTGTTAGTTTCAGTATTGGTTGTTATAGTTGTGGTTGACGTTGCCGTTTTGCTGTCAGCTTTTGTATTGTTTTTGCCAGTACCAGCGTTTATGTTAGAGGTGGTTGGTTTTGTGGTATTGGACTGTGCCATTAATGGCATAGTAACAGCGGCAAAAAATATCAATGAGGCTAACGTTCTTAATTTTATCTTTTTCATTTTCAATACCATGCAATGTTATTCTGCTACATAAAATCTTAATAAAAAATTAGGTATATGCTAGTTAACACGTTATATAGTTTTAATTTTTTGAGGTGTAATTATACACTATATTTTTGTTATGCGTTATTAGGTAAATTGAGATTGCAAATTGCCCAAAAGGCAGCAATGATTTTCTCTGATAATCTTCTTTTTTGTACACAAATACCAACATCAAACGGTTCCATTAAGTTTGTTGACCATTCGGTTATGCGCTCTCTTATTCGTTCAGGGCTATTGTCCATTACGACTTTAGGTAATAAGGCTACCCCACAACCTAAAGCAACCATCGATACAATGGCTTCGTGTCCTGCGACCGTAGCATAAATTTTGGGATTGGAAATTTTTCTTTGCTTAAACCATAAATCAATACGGTGGCGACTAGGGCCATGTTCAGGCAATATAAAGGGAATATTATGCCAGTCAGGCTGTTTTTGATGTAATCTGTCACTAAACGTGCTATTAAGTTTAGGTATTAGCAATACCATTTCAATTTCGCCAAATTTTAAAAACTCAATACCAGTAGGGAGCTGTTTTGGTTTGCCTGCTATAGCTAAATCGGCTTCATTTGCTTGAATTTTCTTTACAGCGTCAGCAGCATCACCCGTTGATAGTTTGATTTCAACTAGAGGATAGTGGATCCTAAAGCGATCAAGTATTTCAGGTAGATGGCTATATGCAGCGGTGACTGAACAAAATAGAGTGAGTTCGCCGACAATTTGTTGGTTAGATTGATCTAAATCATATTTTAGTTGTTGGTGCATGTTTATTACTTGTTGAGCAAAACGTTTAACTTTTTCGCCCTCCGAAGTGATTTGTACTTGCCTATTGTCGCGAATAAATAGCGCGTGACCAAAATGTTCTTCAAGTCGTTGGATCTGCCTTGATAAGGTTGATGGACTAACATGCATAGCATTTGCCGTTATACCAAAGTGACAGGTTTCGCATAAATGTAAATACAATTTTAAATCACGAATGTTCATAGCAAATCCCAGTTTTTATACTTAAACATATAGTTACCTGAAACTTTTTAACAAAAAGCAGTAAATAGTGCATTACTTATTAAGTCAAATATTATGCATAGATAAATAAATAAGGCAAATAACGTTACATATAACATCAATAGCAAAACAGACAGATACCTGCTAAAATATGTGATTATTTTTGTGTGAGTTAAAACAGTTTTATGACAGAACAAGCTTATTTAGACGAAGTTAATGCACGTCGCACTTTTGCAATTATTTCTCACCCCGATGCTGGTAAAACAACCATTACCGAAAAAGTATTGTTATTTGGTCATGCAATTCAAACAGCTGGTACAGTTAAAGGCCGTGGCGCTAATGCCCAGCATGCTAAGTCAGACTGGATGGAAATGGAAAAGCAACGTGGTATTTCAATTACTACATCTGTGATGCAGTTTCCTTATAATGACTGCTTAGTTAATTTATTAGACACTCCAGGGCACGAGGATTTTTCTGAAGATACTTATCGTACGCTAACAGCGGTTGATAGTTGTTTGATGGTAATTGATGCAGCAAAAGGGGTTGAAGATCGTACTCGCAAATTAATGGAAGTGACACGATTACGCAATACACCAATTTTAACTTTTATGAATAAGTTAGACCGTGATATTCGCGATCCAATGGAACTGCTTGATGAGGTTGAAAACGAGTTAAATATTATGTGCGCCCCTATTACTTGGCCGATTGGTTGTGGCAAGTTATTTAAAGGTGTTTACCATTTAGCGAAGGACGAAACTTACCTTTACCAATCAGGGAAAGGTCATACAATACAAGAGGTCCGAATTATTAAAGGGTTAACTAACCCTGATTTGGATTTAGCGGTGGGTGATGATTTAGCGCAGCAACTGCGTGAAGAGCTTGAATTAGTGCAAGGCGCATCAAACGAATTTGATTTAGATGCTTTCTTGTCAGGCGATTTAACGCCAGTCTTTTTTGGTACGGCATTGGGTAATTTTGGCGTGGATCATATGCTTGATGGTTTAACAGCTTGGGCACCAACTCCTCAACCTCGTCAAACCGATAAGCGTGAAGTCGAATCATCAGAAGAAAAGTTCAGTGGTTTTGTTTTTAAAATTCAAGCCAATATGGATCCTAAACACCGTGACCGCGTTGCATTTATGCGCATTGTATCAGGTAAATATGAAAAGGGCATGAAGTTACGACATGTACGTATTGCTAAAGATATCAATATTTCTGACGCCTTAACATTTATGGCAGGTGATCGTGAACATGTTGAAGAAGCCTATGCTGGTGATATCATTGGTTTACATAATCATGGCACGATTCAAATAGGTGATACTTTTACACAAGGTGAAGATCTGAAATTTACAGGCATTCCTAACTTTGCACCAGAAATGTTTCGTCGAATTCGTCTTAAAGATCCACTTAAACAAAAGCAGTTATTAAAGGGGTTAGTTCAATTGTCCGAAGAGGGTGCTGTACAAGTGTTTCGTCCATTAACCAATAATGACTTAATTGTGGGAGCTGTAGGGGTGCTACAATTTGATGTGGTGGTTGCTCGTTTAAAATCAGAGTATAACGTTGAAGCCATTTATGAGCCAGTTAATGTGACAACAGCGCGTTGGGTTGAGTGCTCAGATGTGAAAAAACTGGAAGAGTTTAAACGAAAATGTGAACAAAATTTGGCCTTAGATGGCGGGGATAATCTATCTTATGTGGCACCAAGTATGGTTAATTTAAATTTAACTCAAGAAAGATATCCTGATATTGAGTTTAGAAAAACTCGAGAACATTAATTGTATTCATCACAAAATAGCGGAATCTATCATTATGTTTAAGCATTTTGATACATCCGCTTCTTTCTTTTTAACCGTATTTTTTTGATGATAAAGTCAAGCGAGTGAATATTATGGATTTGAAAAATAAAAAAATAGTCAATTTAATAATTAGTAGTGTTATTGGATTATTAACTATGACTACTTCACCGATATTGTTTGCTATTGAAAATAAGCTTGTGAGCCCAGTTTTGTTAGAAAAAGTTCAGCAAAGCGAGCGCGATAAGCGCCAATATGAAGTGGTTGAGCTAGCAAATAAAATGCGAGTGTTACTTGTTTCAGATCCTAATGCTGTAAAATCACTGGCATCATTAGCACTGCCTGTCGGCTCGTTGCAAGATCCCAAAGAGCAACAAGGGTTGGCTCATTATGCTGAACATATGGTATTAATGGGATCGAAAAATTATCCAGAACCAGCAAGCTTTTCTCAATTTTTAAGTCGTCATTCGGGAAGTTATAATGCTAGCACTGCGGCACATAGAACAGCTTTTTATTTTGAAGTTGAAAATAGCGCATTTGATAAAGCACTGGATTATTTAGCTGATGCTATTGCTGAGCCCAATTTAGATCCTAAATTTGCCGATAAAGAACGTAATGCAGTTAACGCTGAATTGACAATGGCCAGATCAAATGATGGTTTTAGGATCGGGCAAGTTGATTCTGAAACAATTAATCAAAACCATCCAGCTTCTCAATTTTCAGGCGGTAATTTAGAAACGTTAAGTGATAAAGAAAATAGTAAATTACAAGATGCTTTAGTGAATTTTCATAAAGATTATTATTCAGCCAATATTATGGTTGGAGTGATGTATAGCAATCAGTCGATCAATAAATTGACAAAATTAGCTGAAAATAGTTTTGGTAAAATCCCTAATAAAAATATTAATGCCCCAATAGTTGATAAACCCGCTATAACACCAAATGTGTTAAATAAACAAATTTCTATGGTACCAGCACAACCCAAAAAGCTATTGTTTTTACAGTTTCCGATTGAAAATAACTTGGCTAAATTTGCTGATAAAACCGATGAGTATATTACTTATTTAATCTGTAACAGTAGTCATAATACGTTGTCTGATCAGTTACAAAAACAAGGTTTAATTGAAGGAATTAGTTCATCTATCAATCCTATCCGTTATGGTAATAGTGGTATATTGAGTATTAATGTGAGTTTAACCGACGATGGACTTTCTCAAAAAGATAAAGTTATTGGCGCTATTTTTAATTATTTACAGTTGATTCAAAAAGAGGGCATTTCTGACGCTTATTATCAAGAGATTCAAAAGGTATTAGCGTTAGAGTTTAAATATCAAGATGTCGAGCGTGATATGTCATATGTAGAATGGCTATCAGATCAAATGTTGTTGTATCCAGTTCAAAATGTGTTAAATTCAGATTATGTTGTTACTCATTTTGATAAATCAGCTATTACGGCACGTTTAAAAAGTTTGACTGCCAATAATGCTAGAATTTGGGTGATTTCGCCAAACCAAACTACCAATAGAACTGCTTATTTTGTAGATGCGCCTTATAAAATTGATAATATCACTAGCGAGCAAAAAGCAAGTTGGTTAGCACTAGGCAAAAATTTTACATTTAGTTTGCCTGAGCTCAATCCTTATATACCTGATAATTTTACGATTTTAAAACAAAATCGTAATCAAGCGCAACCTGAAAAATTTAGTAAGCGCGGTAATCATATTCATTTTGCTAGCCAGTATTTTAATAATGAACCTAAAGCTGCTATTGTTGTTTCATTACGCAATAATCAGGCTACTAGCGACGTAAAAGCTGTGGTTGCTTTTAATCTGCTTGATTATATTGTTAGTCGTAATTTAGAACAATTACGATTTCAGGCTGGGGTTGCTGGTATTTCATTATCAACTGGTAATGATAATGGCTTAATGATTTCAGCCAGCGGTTTTAGTCAGCATTTACCAAAAATGGTTACGGCCATACTTGATAACTATCGCAAGGCCACTATTGATGAGCAAAGTTTAGCATTAGCTAAATCTTGGTATTTGCAAGAATTGGATAAAGCCGATCATGCTAAGAGTTATCGGTTAGCGGTTAATCCTATTAATGCATTGTCGGTATTACCGCATTATTTTGAACGAGATGAAAAACGACAAATTACAGCAAATATGACCATTAATGATGTATTAGCTTACCGTGATAACTTATTAACTCACTCAGTACCTTATATGCTTAGCTTGGGTAATTTGTCTAACGAGGACTCTTTAGATCTTTATCATGCCATCCAGAAAACATTAGTGCGTGATGTTGAATTTACTCCTGTTAATAATATTCAGATTAAAAACTCGTTAGAGGCTAAAATAACTCAACATGCAAAAAGCACTGATAATGCTTTAATGATGAGCTATATTCCAATGGGTTATGATCGAATTAGTAGTAGCATGATAAGTTATACTCTTTCTAAAATTATTTCACCTTGGTTTTATGATCAGTTACGCACCAATGAGCAACTTGGTTATGCTGTATTTGCAGAGCCTATTACGGTTGGTGATTCGTCGGGAATGAGTTTTATTATCCAAAGTAATCAATATGATCCGGCTTATTTAATTAAACGCTACCAAGAATTTTATCCAGTTATGCTGAATAAATTGCAAGCATTATCGAAAAAAGATATTGAGCAATATAAAAAAGCGGTACTTGATGAATTGAAAATGCCTCCGCAAACATTGGATGAGGAGTTTGGTCGTTATATGCCTGACTACCGTAATTCACGTTTTGCGTTTGATTTAAAGGATAAAAAAATCGAGCAATTGCAAAAAATTACTAAGCAAGATTTGATTGATTTTTATAAACGTTCAGTAATGCAACCTAACGGATTTGTAATGGCATCACAAGTACTTGGCAATACAACTGATATATTAAAGCAGCCACAAGCAATAACTGAGTATACCGAATATAAGAATGCATCAGCTTTGCAGGCTATATTACTACAGTCACAAACTAAATAAATTGTTATAAATAATAGAAAAGTTAATTCAATAGGAGAAAAAACTTAGATAGGAATAAAACATTTTGCCAAAAATTGGCATTGCTATCACCTTGTGATACACTGCCAAAATCCTAATAGTTTGAGTGTATTATGATTACTGGATCGATTGATTATTGTGCTATAGGTCAGCGTCTGCGTGCGTATCGGATTGCTGCCTCTTTGAAGGCTGAAGATGTTGCAGAAAGTCTTAAAATTTCAAGAGCAGCAGTATATCGGTTAGAAAAAGGTGAGATCGTTAAAATTGAAACTCTAGAGCGATTGGCTTCCTTACTTGATACGTCTTTTGCTAGTTTACTTGGCATTGATACTGAATACTATTCGAGTGGTGAAGGCTTTTTTGAACGTATGCGTCAATTAGAAGAGCAATCAACTCATATCTATTCTCATTTCGATCCTTTTTCCTTTTTATTAACTTCTTCTGATTATTTGTCTCATTTAGCAATGATGTTAAATGAATCGAGTAACCCCGCTGATCCTCAAAAATATGCCACTACCTTATCCATTTTAAAAGATCGTAAAACTCAGTTCTGTCAATCAATTCCAAAAGTTATTAATTTAATCAGTTTACGTAATGTAGAACGTTTTTTACATATTGGTTTGGTTGGTAATTTAACCATTTCGCCGGGTAAAAAATCGGAAAGAATGCTACTAGCACGCAAAGAAGTTTATCACTTAATTCAGTTAATTGAACAACAATCTCTTGCGCCAACAATTGCTATTACACAAGAAGCTATTCCGTCAATTGCTTTTCAGATTTTTTATCAAGATGGGAATCCTATTTCATTAGCAATGAGCCCATTTCGATTAGGTGAGTTACCTAATGTTACTACCGGTATTGCATCGATTACGTCATCTTATGATGCAATTAAACGGTATCGCCATTTATTTGATAAGTTATGGGAAAATAGTGCTAAAGATAAGCAAGCAATTGATTTATTGAAAGCGACGTTAGAGAAATTTTAAAGAATATTAAAGAGAGTCCTTATGTTATCCTTAACATTACAACCGATAAAAAGATTTAATGGTACTATCAATTTGCCTGGTTCAAAGAGTGTTTCTAATCGTGCTTTATTACTATCAGCATTGAGTAAAGGTAATACACGGTTAAAGAATTTACTTGATAGTGATGATGTGCGTTATATGCTTGATGCGCTTGCAGCGTTAGGTGTGAAGTATCAGCTATCACACGATCGCACGATTTGTGATGTGCAAGGTGTGAGCGGTATTTTGCAACCCGACCATGCATTAGAGCTTTTTTTAGGTAATGCTGGCACAGCAATGCGTCCTTTAGCTGCTACGTTATGTCTTGGAAATAATAATATTGTGTTAACGGGCGAACCTCGCATGAAAGAACGCCCAATTGGTCATTTGGTCGATGCTTTGCGACAAGGTGGAGCTAAAATTGATTATCTTGAAAATGAAGGCTATCCACCACTACATATTCAAGGTGGTTTTACAGGTGGTGATATTAAAGTTGATGGTTCGGTCTCTAGCCAATTTTTAACTGCACTATTAATGGCTGCGCCATTAGCAAAACAAGACACAGAAATTACTATTATTGGTGATCTTGTTTCTAAACCTTATATTGATATTACAGTCAAAATGATGGCTATGTTTGGTGTTTTGGTTACCAATCACAATTATCAAAAATTTACTGTTAAAGCTAATCAGTGTTATCAATCGCCGGGAGATTATTTAGTTGAAGGGGATGCGTCTTCTGCTTCTTATTTTTTAGCAGCGGCTGCAATTAAAGGTGGTAGTGTTAAAGTAACTGGCATTGGAAAAAATAGCTTACAAGGCGATACCCAATTTGCTCATGTGCTTGAAAAAATGGGGGCTAAAGTTATTTGGGCTGATGATTATATTCAATGCTCTCGTGGTGAATTACACGGTGTTGATATGGATATGAATCATATCCCAGATGCAGCAATGACTATTGCCACAACAGCGCTGTTTGCTAAAGGTCCAACTACAATTCGTAATATTTACAATTGGCGAGTTAAAGAAACTGATCGTTTATATGCGATGGCAACAGAATTAAGAAAGGTTGGCGCAACTGTTGATGAAGGTCACGATTATATTACTATTATTCCTCCAGTTAAATTAAACCATGCCGAAATCGAAACCTATAATGATCACCGTATTGCTATGTGTTTTTCGCTTGTGGCGCTTTCTGATACTTCTGTGACGATATTAGATCCTAAATGCACAATGAAGACTTTTCCTGATTATTTCGAACAATTTAAACGATTAAGCGAAGAATGAAATGAATAAATCTGTTCCCGTTATTGCTGTTGATGGACCAAGTGGTGTCGGTAAAGGTACGTTATGTCAAGCATTAGCCAATCATTTTAAATGGCATCTTTTAGATTCTGGTGCTATCTATCGTGTGCTAGCACTTAGTGCGCTTAAGCAAGATATTGCGCTAGATGATGCCAATAAACTTGAACAACTAGCTCTTAATTTGCCACTAACGTTTGATACGCAAGGTTATAATGTTAAAGTGTTATTAGATAAGATTGATGTGACTAAAGAAATCCGTACAGAACAGACGGGGGGAGCCGCATCAAAAGTGGCGGCAATTAATTCGGTTAGAGTAGCTTTATTACAACGTCAACGTGACTTTAAGCAAGCACCTGGATTGGTTGCAGATGGTCGTGATATGGGCAGTGTAGTATTTAGTGATGCCCCTGTTAAGATATTTCTTGATGCTAGTGCCCAATCTCGTGCAGAAAGGCGAATGAAACAGTTGCAAGATAAGCAAAATAATGTTAAATTCGCCGAAATTTTGCAGGAAATAACTGCGCGTGATGAAAGAGATCGTCATCGCGCCGTTGCGCCACTTAAACCTGCAATTGATGCTCTAATAATTGATACTACATCACTGTCTATTGAAGATGTTTTTAATCAATCTATTAAGTATATAAACGAAAAACTTGCGTTGTAACTTAAATTATAGCGTGAAACTAGCTCCATTATAAGGATGTATGGAGTATTATAAACAACCCCACAAGACAGGATGTAATGTGGACGTTAAAATTAACTTAAGTATATAAATATGACTGAATCTTTTGCTCAACTCTTTGAAGAGTCTATCAATCAACTAGACACTCGTTCTGGTAATATGATCCGTGGTACTGTCGTTGCAATCGACAAAGATGTTGTTTTAGTTGACGCTGGTTTAAAATCTGAATCAGCGATTCCAGTAGAGCAGTTTAAAAATGCCCAAGGCGAATTAGAAGTTCAAGTCGGCGACGTTGTTGACGTTGTGCTTGACTCAATCGAAGATGGTTTTGGTGAAACTATCTTATCTCGTGAAAAAGCTAAGCGTCATGAAGCATGGCTTACACTAGAAAAAGCAGTTGAAGATGCTGCAACAGTTTTAGGTGTTATCAATGGTAAAGTTAAAGGTGGCTTTACGGTTGATCTTAATGGCGTTCGTGCGTTCCTTCCAGGTTCACTTGTTGACGTTCGTCCATTACGCGATACTTCTCATATTGAAAATAGAGAAATCGAATTAAAAGTTATTAAATTAGATCAAAAACGCAACAACGTTGTTGTTTCACGTCGTGCAGTTATTGAATCTGAAAATAGTGCAGAAAGAGAACAACTTCTAGAAAATCTACAAGAAGGTTCCGAAGTTAAAGGTATCATCAAAAATCTTACTGATTACGGTGCATTCGTTGATCTTGGTGGGGTTGATGGTTTACTTCACATTACTGACATGGCTTGGAAACGTGTTAAACACCCAAGTGAAGTGGTTGAAGTTGGTCAAGAATTACTTGTTAAAGTACTTAAATTTGATAAAGATCGTTCACGTGTATCACTTGGCTTAAAACAATTAGGTGAAGATCCATGGGTTTCAATCGCTAAACGTTATCCAGAAGGTACTAAAGTAACAGGTAAAGTAACTAACTTAACTGACTACGGTTGTTTTGTTGAAATTGAAACAGGTGTTGAAGGTTTAGTTCATGTTTCTGAAATGGACTGGACAAACAAAAATATTCATCCATCTAAAGTTGTTAGCTTAGGTGATGTTGTTGAAGTTGTTGTGCTTGAAATTGACGAAGAACGTCGTCGTATTTCTCTTGGCCTTAAACAATGTAAACCAAACCCGTGGTTACAATTTGCTGAAACACATAATAAAGGTGATAAAGTTAGCGGTAAGATCAAATCAATCACTGATTTTGGTATCTTTATCGGTTTAGAGGGCGGTATCGACGGTTTAGTTCATCTTTCAGACATTTCTTGGAATATGCCTGGCGAAGAAGCTGTTAAAGCTTATAAGAAAGGTGATGATATCGAAGCTGTTGTTTTACAAGTTGATGCAGAACGTGAACGTATCTCTCTAGGTATTAAACAATTAGAAGATGATCCATTCAGTAGCTTTGCTTCTAACTATAAAAAAGGCACAATAGTTAAAGGTACAGTAAGTGCAGTTGACGCTAAAGGTGCAACCATCGAAATCGCTGAAGGTATTGAAGGCTACTTAAAAGCACAAGATATCGCTCGTGAGCGTATTGAAGATGCAACAACTGCATTAAAAGTTGGTGATGAAGTTGAAGCTAAAATTGTTAACATCGATCGTAAAACTCGTGCAATTTCGTTATCAGTACGAGCGAAAGATGAAGCTGATGAAAAAGAAGCTCTCGCAGCAGTAAACAACACAGCAACTCAAGAAGATGCATCATTTACTAATGCAATGGCAGAAGCATTCAAAGCTGCATCAAAAACTGAGTAAAAAATATTTATGTAAAGAGTAAAGAGGGCTTGCCCTCTTTTTCTTTTATGGGATAAAATGAAATAGTTACATGCCACATAAATAAATTAGGAGTGATCATGAACAGATCAGATTTAGTAGAACGAATTGTTAACTGGCGAACACACCTCCCTGTTCAACTAGTTGATGATTCAGTTAGAGATATCATTGAACAGATCGCTTTAGCTATGGAAAGTAACGATCGTGTGGAAATTCGAGGTTTCGGTAGTTTTAGTTTGAACTATCGAGCTCCACGTAAAGCAAGGAATCCAAGAACTGGTGGTAATGTTGAAGTGAAACATAAATATATACCTCACTTCAAACCGGGTAAAGAATTACGTGAAAGAGTAAATAATGCTGCAAACGCATAATCTTTAAATTTCACACCTAGATGGAAGCCTTTGAGTTAAATCAAAGGCTTTTTTGTTTTAGCTAGTTTAATTTCTATCATCTAGTCGTACTTACTTATTTAAATAACCTTTACCATTTATCATTAAGGAAAAACCAGTCAACGTTATGTTGATTTAAGTCGTTAAATCCCTCTTTTAAAATATGCAATATTGCGAATAATTTCAGTAAATTTCATTAAGATTAATGATTAAAATGGAACAAAGATCGAAAAATTCAACATCAATTATTTTTTTATAATATCAAGTGATAAACTTATATTGTTCAATTTAAAGATGGTAAAGTGCTAGTGCAAAAAATTTGTTCTTTGGATTTAATGGCTATCATGTTTTCATTAGGTTGTTTGCCATTACTCTTTTTGCCCCATTTATTGTCTGATCTATATTGGTGTTTACTTGCTTTTATCTTGTTTTTAATTGTGTTAACCGTTCCTGTTAATTTTCGTTGGTATTTATCTGTTTTTGTTGCATTTAGTTTAGGTTTTTTGTGGTCAACTGCTTATTCTAAACAATATTTATCCAACATTTCTCCTTATATTGATAAAACGCTAGTTGTTCATGCCAAAGTAGTTAATATCAATACTCATCAGGCAGCAACGGTCAACGGACCTTATTACATGTCATTTTCTATTTTTTCCATTTCAGATGTTACGCTTGCAAATGATATTCCGATTTCTGTTTACTGGGATAGGTTAGATCCTCCTAAATCTGGGGAAATTTGGCAATTGACACTAAAAACAAAAGTTGTACATGGATACTTAAATGATGGAGGATTTGATAGCCAACGCTTTTCGATAGCAAATCGTAGCTTATTATCGGCTAAATTGGTTGATGCCAAGTTATTAAATGATAAATCTGACTTAAAACAATATATTACTGATTTGGCTATACCTTATATCGATTTATTTAGTTATAAAGGTATTTTGCTAGCCCTTGCTTTTGGTGATCGTTCTCAATTAGATGACGAGCATCGTATGGTAATGATGCAAACAGGTATTGCTCATTTAATGGCTATATCTGGTATGCATATTTTAGTTGTTTATGGACTTAGTTGCTTTTTGGCTAAAGCTATACTGTTTTTTATTCCAAAGCGTTTTATCTATTTTTTTGTACCAATTATAATAGGGTGGTTATGTGCATTTCTTTATGCATGGTTGACAGGTTTTAATCCGCCTACTTTGCGAGCTATGGTTGCTTTGTCAATTTGGATCTATTTTCGTTATAAAAAATATAAAATAAGTTCATGGCAAAAAATCAATCGGATCATTGCGTTGTTATTATTATTTGATCCATTGATGATTTTATCTGAAAGTTTTTGGTTATCTTGCTATGCAGTAATAACTTTAATTTTTTTGCATGATTGGGCGCCGCTTTCCAAAGCAGTAAGGCATAAAAAACGTTGGTATATAATTAGGATATTGTATTTGCAGTGTGGGTTAACCTTATTGCTGCTTCCAATTCAGTTTTTTGTTTTTCAAGGTGTTAGTGGAGTTTCGATTTTAACAAATCTAATTGCAATTCCTGTTATTTCATTAGTTACATTTCCTACCATTTTATTGGCGTTAATATTTAGTATTTTTGATTGTTTTTCTATTGCCTTATGGTTTTGGCTAATTGCTGATAAATCTCTAGAATGGCTATTTTTGAGTTTAAATTGGCTTAATCAATTATGGATTAACATCCCTTCAGATTTTTATTTATTAGGTCTTTTAGGTTGGTTAACTTTAGTGATAATCCGTACAGGTGTTTGGCAACGCTTTAGCATTACTTTGCTCGTAATTTTGATGATACTGGCTACCCCTTTTTTTAAACAGCAACACTATCGTTGGCGGTTAGACATGTTAGATGTAGGTCATGGATTAGCTATCGTTATCCATGATGGTAAGTCTGCAATTTTGTATGATACAGGAGCTAAGTGGGAAAAAAGTTCCGCTATGGAAAGGGTTATTATTCCTTTTCTACAATGGCATAATTTGAATGTACAAGGTATTATTATTAGTCATCAACATAATGATCATGTTGGCGGTTTGAAATTAATTCAACTTATTTATCCTGAGGCATGGTTAATGAGTTCGTCTTCTGACTTTAATAATGATTATCAATGCTTAGCAGGTAATAGTGTTATTTGGAATGATCTGACGTTTAATGTGCTGTGGCCTAATCAGCTGGTTAGCGATGCTCAAAATAAGGATTCCTGTGTGGTGCAAGTTACCGATGGACATTTTTCTGTATTGTTAACCGGAGATCTAGAACGTAATCAGGAATATCAATTAGTTACTAAATATCGAAATCAGCTAACGTCTACTATTTTACAAATCCCCCATCATGGTAGTAGTACATCGTCAAGTTATACATTTTTAAATCATGTTAAACCAGTAAAGTCATTGGTGTCTACATCTCGTTATAATCCTTGGAAACTCCCCTCCAATAAGGTAATGGCAAAGTATAAAGATTTACAATTAGACTATTATGTTACTGCTAGAACAGGTCAAATAAGTCTTTTTTTTGATAAACAAACATGGAAGCTAAAAACTATGCGAGGTGAAATTAAACCTAGATGGTATCATGATTGGTTTGGTAGTTTACCAAATTATGAGTAAAATAGGCTATCGTTTGCTATAGGCAACTATAATAATTGTTATATTGAGATATAAAACAATTTTACTAAATGTAATTGAGTGATGTTAAAGTTATGATTGAAAAACTGTGGTATGGTAAAAATCGTTTATTTTGGTTATTCATACCATTTTCCTTATTATATGGTTTAATTGCTATTTTCCGTCGCTTTTTATATCAAGTTGGTATTTTAAAATCTTGGCGATCTCCTGTACCTGTTATTGTTATTGGCAACTTATCTGTTGGTGGTAACGGTAAAACGCCACTAGTTATTAGTTTAATTGAATTGTTAAAACAGAAAGGATTACAGGTTGGAGTCGTTTCACGAGGATATGGAGGCAAGGCTGATAACTATCCGCTTATTTTAGATAATACAACCACAACTGAACAAGCAGGTGATGAACCAGTGCTTATTTATCAACGTACTAGTGTACCTATTGCTGTCTCACCTTATCGCTCTGAGGCTGTTCAAGCGTTATTAAAGCACTACCAATTAGATGTTATTTTGACTGATGATGGTTTACAACATTATGCTTTAGCGCGTGATATTGAAGTGGTGGTGATTGATGGAAAGCGCCTATTTGGTAATGGATGGTGGATGCCGGCAGGGCCAATGCGAGAGCGTGAAAGTCGGTTAAAATCGGTTGATCTTATTGTCATCAATGGTGATAGTGTAAATAATTTAGCGCAGCAGTATCCTAATAAAACCTTTACTATGCAATTAATGCCCCTGTATGCAGTGAATTTACTTACTCAAGAAAAAAGAGCGTTATCTTCGTTGTCAAATATATGTGCTATTGCTGGTATTAGTAATCCAAAACGTTTTTTTGATATGTTAAGTAAATTGCAAGCGGATGTGGTTGAAACCGTTTCTTTTGCCGATCATCAAAAATTTACTTTACCGTTGTTAAACAATGTTGCACGTAATAAACAAACACTTTTAATGACTGAAAAAGATGCAGTTAAATGTAGACAATTTGCTCAACAAAATTGGTGGTATCTGCCCATCGATGCGGTAATACCTGTGCAAGTTATTGATCAAATCTGTTTATTACTAGCTAAGACAAAATCCCAAGAGAAGAAAAAATGAAAGATATCCTATTAAACGCACTTGCTTGTCCTAAATGCCATGGTCAATTGCAATATAATGCTACTAATCAGCAGTTAATTTGTCATACAGATAATTTAGTTTATACAGTTAAAGATAATATTCCGGTGTTGTTAGAATGTGAAGCTAAACCACTTAACCAATCTGAATGTATTCAAGAATAAATAATAAGGTCTTAATTATGAACTTTTCGGTTATTATTCCCGCTAGGTATGCTTCGAGCCGTTTACCTGGTAAGCCACTAGCGGATATTCATGGTAAACCAATGATTGTTCGTGTGATGGAGCAAGCAAAAAAATCATCAGCCAATCGAGTGATTATTGCCACAGATCATCAACAAGTTTATGAGGTAGTCAAGGAGTATGGTGGTGAAGTCATTCTGACAAGTGATAAGCATAATTCAGGCACTGAAAGGTTAGCAGAGGTCATTAATGCCTATCAATTTGCTGATGATGAAATTATTGTGAATGTACAGGGCGATGAACCCTTAATTCCGCCTGTTATTATTCACCAAGTGGCAGAAAATTTAGTGCAATATAAAACAGGAATGGCAACGTTAGCAGTGCCAATTGATTCTGTTGAAGAAGCATTTAATACGGGTGCAGTTAAAGTTGTGACAGATAAAGATGGTTATGCGCTTTATTTTTCTCGTGCAACCATTCCTTGGGAACGCGATCGTTTTGCGAAATCAGCTGAACAGTTAAAACCATCGAGTATCGGTGATTTTTATCTCCGCCATATTGGTATTTATGCTTACCGTGCTGGTTTTATTCGTCAATATATTAAATGGGCACCATCAACGCTTGAACAAATTGAAATGTTAGAGCAATTAAGAGTACTTTGGTACGGTGAAAAAATTCATGTCGCTGTGGCAAAACAATCTCCTGCAATTGGTGTCGACACTTTCGAAGATTTAGAAAAAGTAAGAGCGTTATTTAAGGAGTAAGCAATGGCAAACTTTACTGGCTTTAGCCAAGCTGGACTTAATTTTTTACAAGACGCTTGGATTAAAAACAGCAAACAGTGGTTTGAAGAGCATCGTGCTATTTATGATAACGATTTAGTTAAACCGTTTAGGCTTTTGGTTGAACAATTAACACCAGAGATGCTCAAAATTGATGAGTGGTTTGAAACTCGTCCTGCTATTGGTAAAACGATTTCACGTATACATCGAGATACTCGTTTTTCAAATGATAAATCACTTTATCGTAGCCGATTATGGTTGACATTTAAACGACCAAATAAAGATTGGAAAGAAGCGCCCGCTTACTTTTTTGAAATTAGCCCAAGCAGTTATCAATATGGGCTAGGCTATTATTGTTCATCAAAACAAACAATGGATATCTTTCGAGACGAAATTCTTAACGATACTAAGAAATTTTTAGCAATGATACGTTGCGTCAAAAAACCATTTGAGCTTGTTGGCGAAAGTTATAAACGCCCATTAATTAAAGAGCAGGACGAAAAAGTTGCAACCTGGTATAACCGAAAAAATATTGCGGTTATGGTGACAAGTAATCATATTGAGGATGTGTTAAATAGCGATTTACCCGATAAACTAATTAAAGGTTTTAAACAGTTAGTTCCACTTTATGATTATTTAATGCGGGTAGAAATGATTAAAAATATACCGACTCTTTAGCTTTGTTGAGTCGGTGTTTAATATTAAATATTAGGAAAATTCAATATAATTTCTTTAATACCATTAATTATGAATTGAGTTCCAACACAAACTAATAAAAAGCCCATAATTCTTGAAGTGGCTTCAATGCCACTTTTCCCCATAAAACGCATTATGCTACCTGCACTGCGCATGCAAAACCAAAGGATAATACATAACAATAAAGGCACTAAAATCGAAGCAGTATAAACAACCCAAGTTGAAACGTCATAACCTCCACTTTTTACTGTTGATGACATGCTTATTATCATTGCTATAGTTCCGGGTCCTGCTGTACTTGGCATGGCGAGAGGAACAAAAGCGATATTATTTGAGATCTCTTTCTTTTTTGCATCTGCTTCAAGAGTTTTGTGTGATGGTTGTTGTGGAAATAACATTCTAAAACCAATAACGCCAACAATCATGCCACCAGCAATACGTAATCCGGGAATCGATATGCCAAATGTGCTCATCACTAGTTGCCCACAATAAAACGATACAACCATAATTATAAACACATAAATACAGGTCAATTTTGATTGGTAATTCCGCTCTTCATTGGTCATATCGCCCGATAGACCTAATAACAGTACCACAGTGGTTAAAGGATTCGTTAAAGGAATAAATAAAATTAAACCAAAGCCGACAGTTTGTATAAGTTCCAACATAGATTTATTTTAAATCCAACAAAATTTGCAGTTAAGTATAATTGAAATAAACAGAAAATGATATATGGAGGTAGTTGTAATTCGGTATCGGATTTTATTACCATGTTTGAAAAAATTGTAGGCACTACACTGATAATTATAGGTCTAATATTAGTAGAAATAATGTCAAGCGTGAATGATTTTTATGCATTAGTAGATAAAATGTAATATCAAATTAAGGTTTGAAAGGAGTAATATTCGACTCCTTTCATTAAATCAAATTGAACTTTTAATACTTAAAATGGAATATCGTCATCAAAATCCATTGGTGGCTCTGGTGTTGCTGCTGGTTGCGCTGGTGTATTTTGCGTTAGAGGACGAGAAGGAGCCACTGGTGCAGATGAAGAATTATTAGCACTTTGTCCCCAATTTTGTGAACCATCGCCCATGTTTTCACCACCATTGCGTGTTGCTAAAATTTGTAAAGTACCACCAATTGGGTTGACTACAACTTCAGTTGTGTAACGATCTTGTCCTGACTGATCTTGCCATTTTCGAGTTTGTAATTGCCCTTCAATATAAATTTGGGAACCTTTTTTTAAGTATTCGCCAGCAATTTCAGCTAATTTACCGAATATAACAACGCGATGCCATTCAGTACGTTCACGGTATTCATTTGTTTGTTTATCTTTCCATGATTCTGATGTTGCAATGCTAATATTAGCAACTGCATTACCATTAGACATATAACGAACTTCGGGATCTTGACCTAAATTACCAACTAAAATGACTTTATTTATTCCTCTATTGGCCATTATTAACTCCTAAACATGACATAAGTATTTTAAGCTGCATATTGTAACATGAGACTGTAGTAATATCAGCGAATTTAATTTAATAATGGAATTTTTCTCCCATTTTATAAAGATATAGAAAGATTGGTTTAAACATAGGAATTTGCTGCCATAGCGAGTATAATGCCAAGCATTTGTTAATGTGATGTTCTAAAAGATTTTTCCTATAGGAGGCCTTATGATTAATGCGTTTGGATTAAAAAACAAACAATTAGTAAAAATTAATGAAGGCGATATAAATAATGCAACTTGGATTGATTTAATTGAGCCAGAAGAAGCTGATCGAGATTTTGTTTTAACACATTTAGGACAAAACTTAGCAACTAGTATTGAACTTGACGATATTGAAGCGTCAGCTCGTTTTTTTGAAGATAACGAAGGTTTACACGTCCACTCTTTCTTTTTTTATGAAGATGCAGAAGATCGTGCAGGCAACTCAACAGTAGCTTTTACAGTGCATAATGGTCGTTTGTTTACACTACGTGAGCGAGATTTACCAGCATTTCGTTTGTATCGCATGCGATCGCGCTATCAAGGAATGAACGATGGAAATCCTTATGAAGTATTACTTGATTTATTTGAAGTTAAAGTTGAACAGTTAGCAGATCAAATTGAGAATATCTATAGTGAACTCGAAGAATTAAGTTTAATTATTATGGATCGCTCAGCTCAAGAGCATTACGATGAAGCTATTACCTCGTTGGCTGAACTTGAAGATACCGCGTGGAAAGTTCGTCTTTGTTTGATGGATAGCCAACGTGCAGTTAATTATTTAGTTCGCCGAGCAAAGATGCCAGTAGATCAACTAGAACAAGCTCGTGAAGTTATTCGCGATATTGAATCGCTTGTTCCACATAATGAGTCATTATTCCAAAAAGTAAACTTTTTAATGCAAGCTGCAACTAGTTTTATCAATATTGAACAGAGCCGAATTATCAAAATTTTCTCGGTTGTATCTGTTGTGTTTTTACCTCCAACGGTAGTTGCTTCAGCTTATGGTATGAATTTTGAATTTATGCCAGAATTAAAATGGGAATATGGTTATCCTTTTTCATTACTATTAATGTTGCTAGCAGGTGTTGCTCCTTATATTTATTTTAAACTTAAAAAGTGGTTGTAGATTTATTGATTTAAATTGAGTTTTTATTCGATAGTTTTTTAATATATTAGATGAAATTCTTATCGTACTAACTGCTTAGGATAATTTAATATAAATAATTATTAATATCAGCAATATACTTTCATCGAGTGATGGGTAAAACTTAATATTTTAACTGAAAGAATTAATTTATCATAAAGGAAGTAACATGAATCAATATGCACTTGTCACCGATATCGGTGGAACTAATGCTCGATTTGCGCTTTATAATTTGGCTACAAATGAGCTATCAGCAATAACTAAAGTTCTTATTGCAAAGGATGATGTATTGCTAAAATTAATTAAGAATTACTTACAAGCCCAATCGGTTACCGTTAAAATGGCGTGTATTGCAATTGCCTGTCCGATTAATGACGAAGATATAATTAGTATGACAAACAATGATTTGTCGTTTTCACGATCTGAATTAGTTAAGGAACTTAATCTTGAAAAACTAGAAGTAATTAATGATTTTACAGCAGTATCAACTTCAATTCCTAAATTATCTAAACAAGATCTTGTTCAGATTGGTGGTGATGAACCTGATTTAGATTATCCAATTGCAATTTATGGTGCAGGTACAGGACTTGGAGTGTCACATTTAATTAAAGTAAATGGACGTTGGATTAGTTTGTCAGGAGAAGGGGGGCATACAGAGCTTCCAATGATAAGTGATGATGAAGACCGTATTTTAGTGCAACTTCGCAAAAAATTTGGGCGTGTTTCTACCGAGCGGTTTTTATCAGGCAATGGTATTGTTAATATTTATCAAGCGTTGTTACAAATTAATAATCAACCAGTAATAGAGATTACCCCCGACATTATTGTTGAGAAAGCGCTATCTAAAAGTTGTCCACTTTGCTTGCAAACTTTAATCTATTTTTGTACTTTTATGGGGCGTTTTGGTGGTAATTTGGCATTAACACTTAATACACAAGGTGGCGTTTATATTGCTGGGGGTATTGTGCCACGCTTTATCGAATTTTTTAAAACATCTCCATTTAGAGATGCTTTTGAACATAAAGGTCGTATGTCCTATTTAGTCAAAAAAATTCCTGTTTATGTAATAACACATGAAGATCCAGGCTTGTTTGGTGCAGGTGTTTATTTACAAAATTGTCTTAATAAATAGTATTAATGAGTAAAGGTTTTATTTATGATGTGGTGTTATATTTACCGAAGTACCAAAAAAGAGAACTGCTATCTATATATGGAACATGAAAATGATTTTTCAACGATTCCTGAAAAAGTAATGTCTATTTTTGGTTCACCTGTTTTTGTCATGAAAGTATTACTTGACGGTAAACGAAAATTTGTAGTTGGTACCGCCACTGAAATAGAAGAAAAGATTAAAACTGATGGATTTTTCTTACAAATGCTAAAAGAAGATGATTTCAAAGTATGATTGAGCCATTTTGGGAATATAAGACATTAGCTCAGATGAGTGATGAAGAATGGGAACAGCTCTGTGATGGTTGTGGTCAATGTTGCTTAAATAAATTGATGGACGAAGATACAGACGAGATCTTATATACTAATGTTGCTTGTAATTTGCTTGACTCCAATACTTGTCAATGTAAACATTATAATAGACGTTTTGATTATGAACCCGATTGTATCAAGTTGACTCGTGATAACCTCCTTACCATTGAATGGTTACCTTTAACCTGTACCTATCGTTATTTTTCTGAAACAGGACAATTGCCTCATTGGCATCCGCTTATTACGGGTAATAAAAAGCTTATGCATAAGCTGAAGATATCGGTTAAAAATCGGATTGTTTATGAAAAAGATGTGATTTGTTGGGAAGACCATATTATTTAAAATAGGGAGCTACAGCTCCCTTTTGATTTTAATTTAAAGCACAATCCATAAATATCCAAATACATCAACAGCGAGCATATTTAAAAACATTAAAATAAATACAAAAATCATAAATGAGATATCAATCATTCCAAGCGGTGGCACAATACGGCGAATTGGTGCTATAAGTGGTTCAGTTAACTGAGCAAGTAATTCATCTGCGTTTGATTGTCCACGGCTAACCCAACTTAGAATTGCTCGAAATAGTAATAACCAGAATAATAAATGCCCAAATGCATGAGCTATGACAGCAATAGCATAAAGTAGGTATTTACTAGTCCAAATTGATTCATTAATCATTCCATAGTAGGAAATAAAAATAATTTTAATGACGGCAACAAAATATAAAAGAACCCATGTAGCGGTATCTATTTGTTTAATAGAAGGAATGACTTTGCGTAGTGGACCGATAACAGGTTGAGTTATTCGTACGATAAATTGGGTAAATGGGTTATAGAAATTTACACGCACACGCTGCATCCATAAACGCAAAATTAAAACATAGAGACATACCGTTAAGATGGTATTACCTAGAAAATAAAGCGATGTCATTTAAGACTCCTTAAAATAAACTATTCGGGCAATATATCACAAATACTGCCTTGCTCCAAAGATCGCTGTACCTATTCGAACCATAGTGCTACCAGCAACAATAGCAGCTTGCATGTCGCCACTCATGCCCATGGATAATGTATCCATAAATGGATAATCAGTTTGTAAAGAACGCAAAAGTTCGTGCATTTTGTTAAAGACGTTTAGTTGTTTGTCAAAATCATTTTCAATTTCAGGGATCGCCATTAATCCACGTAAATTTAAATTGGGTAGTGTTATAATTTGTTTTGCTAAATCAGCAACTTGTTCAGGATAAACCCCCGACTTGCTGGCTTCTTTACTAATATTAACTTGAATAAGTACATTTAAGTTTTCCATATTAGCTGGGCGCTGATCATTTAAACGTTGAGCAATTTTAAATCGATCAATGGTATGCATCCAATCAAAGTGTTCGGCGACTAATTTGCTTTTGTTCGATTGTAATGGACCAATAAAATGCCAAGTTAATAAAGTATTGGGAAGTGTTTGTTTAAAATACTGGATTTTTTCAACGCCTTCTTGAACATAGTTTTCACCAAAAGATAGTTGACCTGCATCTATCGCTTGTTTGATTAAGGTTACTGGTTTTGTTTTACTGACCGCAATAAGTTCGATTGTATTGGGATCTCGTTCGCATTTTTTTGCTATTTCTTGAATTGTGTTTTTTATAGTAAGTAAATTGTCACGTACTGTATTCATGTTAATTCCCAATTAATAAACTAATAGGTAAAATATAATGTTAAAATCGATGTTGTCGCTTAGTGTAACGCAAAAAGCATCCGATTTGCATCTTTCAAGTGGTGAAGTTGCACGCATTCGCATTAATGGACAATTACAGTGTGTATCAAACGAAAAGTTATCGCCGTTAGATTTAGAATCTGAACTATTAGCGTTACTTAATGAATCACAAAAATTACAATTACAGCAAGATAAACAAATTGATTTAGCTTATCAATCTCCTGAAATAGGTCGCTTTAGAGTCAATATTTTTTATCAACAGCGTGGTATTTCGGCAGTGTTTCGAATGATTAAAAAACAGATTCCAGATCTAGATGAAATAGGTGCGCCCGAGGTTTTTAAAAAGCTAATAACGCACGAAAGTGGTATTATTTTAGTGACAGGTGCTACAGGAAGTGGTAAATCAACGACGCTTGCATCATTAATTGAATATATTAACTCAACTCAATCCAAACACATTATTACTTTAGAAGACCCCATTGAGTTTATTTATCATAATCAACATTCATTAATTCAACAAAGGGAGCTTACAAATTTTGATTACGCACTTGATAGCCTTTTAAGGCAAGATCCTGACATAATATTACTTGGGGAATTACGTAATAAAAAATCTATCCAAACTGCATTAACAGTAGCTGAAACAGGGCATTTAGTTTTTGCTACGTTACATACATGTTCTGCTATTCAAAGCATTAATCGTATTATTGATGTATTTGATGAAAATTCGCGTAACTTTATTCGCACACAATTATCAAATAATTTAAGAGCAATTATCAGTCAAAAGCTAATATTAACAAAAAATGGGCGTAAAGCGTTGTTTGAAGTGCTTATCAATACTCCTGCTGTCAGTAATTTAATTAATGAAGGCAAAATTAAACAAATTATTTCCCTTATGCAGACAGGGCGACAACATGGTATGCAAATTATTACGGATCAATAATTACTGAAATTGAAATAATGTTTAATTATAAACTAATTTTATTTATTTACCTGTGACTACAAACGAATTGCAAAGCGGAAAGAGTGATAAAAACTTTGAATTGAGATATGACATAATCAGCAAATATTTATCGATTTAAAAGATAGAAAACAAAAATTTAAACGCTTTATTAATTTTTATAATACCGTTAAAGCACATAGAGCGATTTCAGGGAAAATGCCTTATGATTTTTTAGAGGATTATTTTAACCATGAAGTGTAAACAACTTGGAGTTTTACTAAAATTATCAAAGTTTAAAGCATTTGAAACTAACCAAAAAGCTTAATTGTAAAAAACGTTTACAAATGTTTACAAATCTTTACAAAAAAAATTTCATAAAAGTAGCCAAATTTTCTTTTAATAGCTATACTTTAATAATTGAAAAAAACTCAAAAGATTGAGTGTTAGTAATTGAAATTAGAGTAAAATAAAAAATATCTGACAGAGGGATATTATGTCAAACTATTTTAAATCTCAGCAAATCGATATCTTAGCTTTACAGTGTTATCGTGCTACCAGTATTTTTACGTTCATCTCATTTATATTCTCGACATTGCCTAAAAAATTATTGCCTGATTTAATGCGAAATTTAGTATCAAACGTTATATTTTTAGCTTCATTACTATTGTACTCTTTTGGTTCACAAGCATTAACATCTTATTCTGCCTATTCTATTCAAGGATCTGCACCATATTTTACGGTCGATGGTGGGCAAACTAAGATAACTTCGTCTGATGGGTTATTAGGGATTCGGTTATCTAACGGTACAATAATTACACCTTCAACTAATGATTCAACCATTGCAAATCCAATTGTGTTACCTAAGAGTGGGGAACGTTTTACTGATATTAGTATGTTTGTTCCACTATCAAAAAATTCTAGCGAGCTAAATATACCGTTAAACACACTTGTTACAGAACCATATAACTATTGGGGTGATGATGATGGTGATGGTCAAGTTTCAGCAACTGGCGAAATATCAGTAAAAATTACTGATAAAAATAATCGAGCTGTTAATCGTAGTGAAGTATTAACGATATGTCATGCACCTTATAAAGTAGTATTAAGTAATACTGATAGCACATTAAAAACAAAATATGGCACACCTGACCATATTATGGTTAGTGCTGCCACCACATCGTATTACATTAACCCAAAAGACTCACCAGCTGTTTGCTATGCCAGGCCGGGGCTACATTATGGTGGTTTAGATTATGCAGATAATGAACACTATTACGGCCCAGCAAATATATGGGATCCAGATAGAGGCTTTCTTACCCAAACGGCTACCCCTGAATCATACGCTCGTAATTTTCCAACGACGGGCGGTGATAATGTGTATTTTTATTTAGAAATTGGAGGAATAGACGAAAAAGAGCTAACTTGGTCTTCAGTTACAAAAGAAGGAATAACGGCGACAATAGAATTAGTGCCGCCAGATGATCGCGCTGATAACCAGTTTGACCGTAAAGGGGGAACACGAGTTACTTTAAAGGGCCCAACTGTGGAATGGGATGACATGATTAGTTTTCCTAATCGAATATACAAACCAAATTTACCACAAACATTTGAATTAGTGGGCGAAGATAACCATGGTAATAAAGTAAAATACGGGTTTGTATTGCAAAAATGGTTTGTAGCTAGAGGCAGCTTACCGTATTATGGTGAGAAGGCGCCTATCGATACGTGGTGTAGTCGTTTAGGAGATTATCGTGCGGTAAAAATAGAGGATCTGACCAATGCAAAATGTGGTGTTATAGATATAAATAATCTTCCTTATGTTGATTTTCCGTGTATAGATGGGGTGGATGGTGCGATGCCTTTCTCAAATGGAAATTATTACCAACGTCAAATAGGTGCCGGTTTTTTTACAGAGTGGGGAAATTATAGTAACTACCCGATGTCTAAGTTTAGCTCTAACGGTCACTATATAGGTTATAGTAAGAATAAGGATTATATGTTTTTAATTTACGGGGATAGTGGCATAGTGAATGTTATGGAAAATTATGGAGAAGATATTAGCAATCATCCAGGGTTATGTGTTACCCCTTAACCTTTTAATCTGTAAGTGGATTTATAGTATTAAACAAAAATAACTCTAATAAAAAAACAAAGCCCTAACTGTAAGGTTGGGCTTGATTTATATTTATACTTTTTTAAATAATTATGTAACGATTACCTAAAATAGTGTAACAAAAACTATAAAACTTTTATGATAAAAATAAAAGATAAATAGAAAAGTAGCTGAACATCAATTGCATCATATATTTAAATAAGATAGGTATTTAGGTTGGCTAAATGGTTATGCCATTCCAAATATTGACATAGTTTTGTTATGCTATAATGATATCGATTTGCTTTTAGGGTAGCAAGTTTCGTTCTATTATCAGTGTTGCTTGCTTTAGAATATCGTTTTCCATATGGAGTTGTTTAAGCTCTTTGCGCAAAACGATTAACTATTGTTTTTGTGGAGTGCGATTATCTTTTGTTTTAAATGAGCCACTTTTGTTTGCTTGCGTTATCCAACGATCTCGTGTTGATGGAGTCAAATCATATTCTGTAACGATTTCACTATGTGATTTACCATGTTGATAAAGACTGACCCTTGGTGTTTTAAATCATCTGTGAATGTTCGTCTTTTGCGTTTAATCTTATTCATATTTGTCCCCGTTTTAGTTGTGATAAGTTTACCTTACTCCTTAAAAAAGTTGTATGAATTAGTGTAGCCGATCCAAGTAGGCTAATTAGGGATTGATGAATTTGGTTTTATTAGGTAGATAGAAATTGGTACAAATTTAAATATTTTACAAGGCGAAGATAGTTTAAAAAGGCGAATATTATGGCTAAGACGAGTAACTTTAAGTCGGCTACATTTTTCAGCCAATCCACTATAACTATTCTTACTAAACATCCTTTGCTAAAAGGTCGAAGGTAGTACATAATATGTGGTTAAAATTTAGATAAAAATAATTAGTAATAAGAATTATTGTTTATGGGGTGGAAAATGGGGTTAGTAAAGCATTTAGTTGTATTTAGCCTGCTGTTAGCATTAGCTGGTTGTGATAATAAAGACGCTGAACAAAACACAGGCGCTGAACAGGCAGAAACGCAATCAGAAATAAAAGTTATTGATAATAATACAACAGCTGATATTAGCAATTCTAGTGATGACAACGATATCGTACAAGATGAATCGTCAAAACTAGCCTTTAACCCCACACCAGAATTAGTTGAAAAATATCACGGTAAAGAATTAACTGTTATTGATAGTTCAGAGGTAATTATTGATGGTTCAAGTACTTTAGTTATTACCTTTTCGGTTCCTTTAAATCCTAAACTCAATTTTTCTAATTTGCTTCGTTTAGTTGATCGCCAAACGGGTAATGTTGACGGAGCTTGGGAGTTGTCGGATAACGGATTAGAATTAAGACATCGCTATCTTGAACCAAATCGTCAATTAGATCTCACCATTGATAAGATGTTAGCTGCAATTAATGGCAACAGCTTAAAAGAAGTCTACCAAGCAGAAATTAAAACTCAAGATCGCCTGCCGATGGTGGGATTTGCTAGTAATGGTTTTTTGTTGCCAAGCAAATCAATGACAGGTTTACCTGTTACTACGCTTAATGTTAATAAAATTGATGTTAATTTCTTTAAAATTAAACCTGAACAGTTATCTGATTTTATCGCTGATTATGGTTTTATTAACCAAGTGTCAGCTTGGAATTCAAAGAATATTAATAAATTTGCTGATTTAGTTTATACGTCTCGGTTTGATCTTAATCCTAAGCGTAATTCGCAAGAAACCGTATTACTTAACTTATCATCCATTCCGCAACTTCAGCAAGAAGGGATTTATTTAGCTGTTATGAATCAAGCAGGAAGTTACGATTATACAAATCCTGCATCGCTATTTTCGATCAGTAATATAGGTGTTGCGGTTCATGCTTACAACAATGGTAAATTATCTGTTATTACCCATGGACTTGACAATGGAAAACCATTTGCTGATGTAAATATATCGATTTTATGTAACAAAAGTATTCGAGATAGTAATAAAAACTGTACCACTATTTCGGCTAAAACTGATGCTACAGGTTATGCTGAAGTCACTTTGCCAAAAGATATGGATTATGCACTACTTACGGCAAGTGATGGTAATCAAATTTCTTTGGTGAATTTGGATCGTAGCGCATTAAATTTAAGTGAATATAATTTAACGGGGTCTACTTTTTATCAAAAACAACTATTTGCTTTTGGGCCTCGTGATTTGTATCGCCCACATGAGACGGTCTATTTTAATGCACTTTTGCGTAATGCTGATGGTAAGCCATTGCCTTTGCAACCAATTGTGGTTGATGTTATGTCACCCGATAATCAAGTTGTTGAGAATTTTACTGTCGATGCTAAAGCAAAATCTAACGGTTTATATCAATGGCAATATGTTATTCCAGCTAATGCAGCAACGGGTAAATGGGCATTTCGTTTTAATTTAGGCGACGATAATTACCGTTATGTGTGGTTCCGTGTGGAAGAATTTTTACCAGAGCGTATGGCAATGGAAATTACGACCGCATCCAATAAGCCTATTACGCTTGATAAACGTGTCAATTTTGATGTTAAAGGTTGGTATCTTTATGGTGCTCCAGCAGCAGGAAATAATTTAGAAGGTAATATTTATCTTAAAAAAATTGATTCAATACCTGAACTTGCTGATTATAAAATTGGTAATGTGACTGACAATAGTATAGGTAGACAACTTGATAATATTGAGACGACATTAGATAAAAATGGTAATGCACAAGTTGGAATTGATACTAGCGATTGGGGTAAGTTGAGTTCTCCTATTAAACTTATTTTGCAAGCCAGTTTACTTGATTCAGGAGGACGCCCTATTACTCGTTATGCCAGCCAAATTATTTGGCCAAATCAGCAAATGCCTGCTGTGCGTGCACTATTTTCTCAATCACCTTATTATGATTGGTCATTAGATAAATATGAAACTAGTCCGACAGTTGATAAAGGTGCTAATGCTGAATTTGAAGTGGCTTATGTTAACACTGATGGGCAAAAGCTGGCTGCTAGTCATTTAAAGGCAAGAATTATTCGTGAACGTCATAATTATTATTGGACTTGGTCTGAACATACTGGGTGGTATCAAGCATACAATTCAAGTGAGTTCGTTGTTCAAGAGCAACCGCTGTCTATCGCTGCTAATGGTACAGCTAAAGTGAGTTACCAAACGGATGATTATGGCTTTTATCGTATTGAAGTTGTTGATACTAAAAATAATATTATCAGTAGTTTACGTTTTAGAAGTGGTTATAATTGGGAAGATAATACCAATGGCACCAATGCTGTTCGTCCAGATCAGGTTAAATTAAGCCTGGATAAAACCGCCTATTCGGTTGGTGATACTGCTAAAATACATGTACAAGCTCCAGTAGCAGGCTCGGGTTATATTTCACTTGAAACCAATGATGGTATATTATGGAAAAAAGATATCACTGTTGGTGAAAACGGTCTTGATGTTGAAATTC
The DNA here is from genome assembly GCF_046635645.1 of Gilliamella sp. BG2. Classification (NCBI taxonomy): domain Bacteria; kingdom Pseudomonadati; phylum Pseudomonadota; class Gammaproteobacteria; order Orbales; family Orbaceae; genus Gilliamella; species Gilliamella sp. BG2. The sequence goes on along the minus strand of NZ_JBIDFF010000002.1, from coordinate 60,084 downwards.
CAATCCAAGATTGGGGACGCCATGATATTTATATTAGTGCGATGATTATTCGCCCATCAACTGACGCTGCAGTTCAGACAATTAAACGAGCAATTGGGTTACTTTATTTACCAATTGACACTTCAAATCGTCAATTAAACTTGAGCATTGAAGCACCTACGAAGACAGAGCCTGAAAAAACTATTCCAATAAAGGTCAAAATAGATAAAAGTGCAATCCAAAAGGATCATAAGGTTTCAGTATTGCTTTCGGCTGTTGATTCAGGTGTTTTGAACATTACTAATTTTGCAACACCTGATCCTTATAGCGCATTTTTGGGTCGTAAACGTTATGAAGTTGATCTTTATGATGTGTATGGCAAATTAATTGAAGGTAAAGGACGCAATTTGAATGTGAGCTTTGGTGGTGATGCTATGCTTGGTGAATCTGGCCCAGGCGGTAAAAAACCATTAAACGAAGTTAAAATCGTGGCTCAACAATTGCAAACTATTGATCTTAATGATGACGGTGAAGGTTTTGTTGACCTTGCTTTGCCTAATTTTAATGGCGAATTACGCATAATGGCTCAAGCATGGGATGATAGCCGTTATGGTAAAGCGGAAAAAGCCATGATAGTTGCATCGCCAGTCGTTGCTGAGCTATCTACACCTCGCTTTTTATCGGGTGGTGATCAGGCTACCTTGGCACTAGATCTAAATAATCTAACCGAAAAAACACAAACAATGCAGGTCAATGTTTTGACGGATGGTTTGATTCATCAAAATGCAGTTGAGTCTACGAAAGTTACACTTGATAGCAAGCAAAGACAGATTATTCAAGTGCCAGTTGTTGCTGATTATGGTTATGGACAAGGTACGGTGACAATTAATGTCACAGGAATTTTATTGGAGGATGGCTCAAATTATCAGATCAAGCGATCGTGGACGGTCGGTGTTAGACCAGCTTATGCCGTTACCAATAAATATTATGCAGCAGCAATCAATGGTGGTGAAAGTTGGGTTTTACCTGAAGATAGTATAGCTGAGATAATTGAAAACACGGTTGATGGTAAATTAATTGTATCAAATCAGCCTCCGCTTAATATTGCTCAGTATATTAAAGAGTTATTTGCTTATCCATATGGTTGTTTAGAACAAACTGTTAGTGGTTTAATGCCATCGTTATATGCAAACCAAGAGCAGCTTTCTGCATTGGGGATTAAAACTGAATCAGATGACAAACGACGTGAAAAAGTACAACTAGGTATTTCGCGAATTTTATCAATGCAACGTAATAATGGTAGTTTTGGTTTATGGAGTAAAGACAGTGCCGAGGAATATTGGTTAACGGTGTATGCAACTGATTTTTTAATCCAAGCAAGTGAGCGTGGTTATAATGTCAATAATAAAGCGCTTGATGCCGCAATTACCCGCATTAGCCAATATACTTATGATGCCAATGCATTTAATGGGTTACAAAGCTACTATGATAATTCACAAGCAAGCAATTATACGCAATTTGCAACTAAAGCTTATGCTTTAGCTGTGTTGGCAAGGCAAAATAAAATCACTGTGCCTATGCGTAATGAAATTAATCGGATGTATCAACAGATCACTGAAAGTGATTTTAAAGTATTGTCACCATTACCAGTTGCTCAGTTAGCGCTTTCCGCCAAGCTGGCTGGTTTTGATAATATCTATAATAATTTGATGCCTCGAGTATTTACAACAAGTTATGATAATCGCTATTCTTGGTTAGGCGAATATGGTAGTGCTATTCGTGATAATGCATTAGTTTTATCTTTATTGGTAGAAAATAATTTAAGTGTTGATAAGCAAGCTGATTATTTAATTCAGTTATCTGATTTGCTTAATGATACTCGTTATTTTTCAACTCAGGAACTTAACGCATTATTTGTGGCTGGCTGGTCATTAGAACAACATAAATCTTCACATAAATTTAATGTGGTGCTCAACGAGCAGTCAAATGAGGTTGATTCGACTTTATCACGCTCTTTTGATTTTGCTAATTTAGCCAATAGATTAACGATTTCTAATCCAGAAAATGCACAACCACTTTATATTAAATTTACCGTATCAGGCTATGGCAAGAAAGTACCTGCACCAACGAGTGATGAAAATGTTTTAACTATCAATCGTTCTTATTACGATTTGAAAGGTAACAAAATTCAACCTCATCACTTGAAAGTGGGTGATTTAGTGGTGGTATTATTGGATGTTAGAGCACATAAAGAAGTCGTTCACGATGCGTTAATTGTTGATTTTTTACCTGCTGGACTTGAGTTAGAAAATCAAAATCTCACAAATAGTAGTGTGAGTCTACAGGCAATACCGGAAATTGCCAATTTGTTGAAAGATGAAGATAGCAATGATATTAAATATCAAGAATTCCGTGATGATAGATATGTTGCAGCTGTTGATATTAATCACTATGTGAGCGATGGTACTTATCGATCGCAGGTTGCTTATTTGGCTAGAGCTGTGACGGCTGGTAATTATATGATTCCATACCCTTATGTTGAATCTATGTATCGCCCCGATCGGTTTGCAATTGGTCAATCAATTGACTTAATGTCTATTGTTGAGCGCAATGTAGAGCCCAATGAACCTAAACAACAATAGCTAGTATGTATCAATTAAATTTGATTTTTAAAATGTAAACAAATTGATTATCCGCTAACAATTGTTAGCGGCATCTATTTATACTGAAACATATTATACCGAAACATAGTGTTACCTGAAACTTTTTGACAAAATGAAAAAGCACCTACTTAAAATTCTGGCTTTCTTATTTTTTTCTATCCTTTTGTTATTAGGTAGTTTTTTTGTTGCCGATCACTTTTATCCTTTATCAATAACAAAAAATAAAACGACACAAACAATTCTTGCGCAAGATGGTACGCCTCTGTGGCGATTTGCTGATGAAAATGGTGTTTGGCGGTATCCTATCAAGTTAGATGAAGTTCCCAATGATTACCTAGATGTGTTATTAAATTATGAAGACCGCTATTTTTATGATCATTTTGGTATTAATCCTGCCTCTTTATTGAGAGCAGCTTGGCAAAATATCACCAATAAAAGAATTATTTCAGGTGGTAGTACTATTTCGATGCAGGTTGCAAGATTGCTTTATCCACACGATCGCTCCATGGCAGGAAAGTTACAACAAATATTTCGAACACTACAACTTGAATTACATTTTACAAAAGATGAAATTTTAACTTTATATATTAATCGAGCCCCATTTGGCGGGACAATCGAAGGCTTAGGGGCTGCTAGTTGGTCATATTTTGGTAAAGAGCCCAAAGCGTTAACACGTAGTGAGGCGGTTTTATTGGCCGTATTGCCACAAGCACCCAGTCGTTTGCGTCCTGATAGGTACCCCGAACGAGCCAAACAAGCACGCGACAAAGTTCTAGCAAGATTGGCCCAATATCAGGTATGGTCATCTGATATTATAGAGCAAGTTAGAAAAGAAGAAGTATGGGTTTACCCACGTAAAAAGCCACAATTAGCTCCTTTATTAGCTCGAAGGTTAAGTCAACAATATCCTGATGTTGATATTATTCGATCAAATATCGATCTCTCCCTTCAATACAGCCTTGAAGATATTGCTGCTAATCGTAAAAATCAGTTACCTCCCAAAAACTCACTAGCTATTTTAGTTGTCGATCATACGGATATGTCCGTAAAAGGCTATGTTGGGTCGGTTGATTTTAACGATAAAGAGCGATTCGGTCAGGTTGATATGATAAGTTCGCTTCGATCTCCTGGATCGACATTAAAGCCTTTTATGTATGCTTTAGCGATTGATGACGGCATGATTCATTCTGAATCGTTATTGCAAGATACACCTAGAATCAGTTCTGATTATCGACCTACGAATTTTGATGAAGATTTTTATGGACCAATCAGTGCCTCAGATGCATTAAAGAATTCATTAAACTTACCTGCTGTTGAGTTAATTGAGCTTTATGGACCAAAACGATTTGCTGGCAAGCTGTTTAGTATTGGCTTACCGCTTCAATCTAAAGGTAATGATCCTAATATATCGTATATTTTGGGTGGTGCGTCGTTAAGAATGGATAATTTAGTTAGCGCATATAGTGCCTTTGCTCGTCATGGGCAAGTAAGTCCTTTACGATTTACGCAAGCAGATCCCTTATTAAGCAAGCCATTTATTAGCGATGGAAGTGCATGGATCACAAGACAGATGCTAGTTAATAATTATCAGCTTGCCTATAAAACAGGCACTAGCTATGGATATCGTGATGCATGGGCGATTGGGGTCAATCCTCGCTATTTGATTGGCATTTGGGTCGGTCGTCCTGATGGAACGCCCGTTGTTGGTCAATATGGCAGTATTACAGCGGTGCCGATACTACAGCAAGTTAACACGTTATTATTAAATAAAGAGCGACGAATAAATCGCCCACTTCCCTTAGTAACTAAACCGACAACAGTAACCTTAGAAAAAATTTGTTGGCCATCAGGACAAAAGTTACCTGCAACTGATGAAAACTGCCACCGTCAAAAAAATGCATGGGTATTAAATAATATGATACCTCCAACACTTGATACTCTAACGGCACTTAATAATAATATTTATCGTTCAGGGTGGGTGACTATTTGGGTAAATGATGCCGGCAAACGTGTGTCAGCAGACTGTAGCAATGCACATAAAAAACAGGTTGCACTTTGGCCAATAGCTTTAGAAAATTGGCTACTACCCAAAGAACGTCGACAATCGCTAATTCCTGAAGTTGATAATCATTGCCCAGTGTTTGGTAAAGATATCTTTTTGCCACTCAATATTATTGGGCTGCAAGATAAGCAATTGGTAAAACGATTACCTGGGCAGCAAGATGTCACTATCGATCTAACTCCACAAGGTGGTGTTGGTGACAAATGGTGGTTTTTAGATGGTGAACTTATTGAGAAAACATATGGCGATCAAAAGGTAGCTTTGACAGTTACTCATAAAGGTTTACATCATCTATTTTTATTAGATCAAAGTGGACAAATTTCACGAATGACATTTACCCTTGATTAAACCAATAAGGAGCAAACCTATGGCTATTGAAAGAACCTTATCTATCATCAAACCTAATGCCGTTAAAAAACAATTGATTGGTGAAATTGAAACCCGTATTAGCCAAGCAAAACTTAACATTATTGCCTTAAAAATGCTTAGATTAACAAAAGAACAGGCAGAAGGATTTTATGCTGAGCACCAAGGTAAATCATTTTTTGATAAGTTGGTTAAATTTATGATATCTGGGCCGATAGTTGTTCAGATTCTCGAAGGCGATAATGCTATTAAGCGTTATCGAGAATTGATGGGACCAACTGATTTATCTAAAGCAGCCACAGGCACTTTACGAGCTGATTTTGCTGACAGTATGACTGAAAATGCCGTACATGGCTCAGATTCTCTAGCCACGGCTGAAAAAGAAATTGCTTATTTTTTTGTTGATAGCGAGATAGTAGGGTAAATCAATATTATTAAATAAATCAAAATAGTGATATAAGCTGTTTTAGCTTGTATTAGTTTTTTTAATGTCATTAATCGAAAGCTACTACATATAACTTTAAGTTATAACCATGTGAGTATTTGTTATTTATTTATTTTATTCTTTGTTGCTAGACTTTAACGGTATATAACATAACCTTGACTGAGGGAGAATCGGAATGAAATTGTTGACTAAATCACTAGCTGTTGTTGCATTAGTAAGTAGTTTGTTAGGTGCAAATTCTGCTTATGCAGATCGCCTTGATGATATTGAGAAACGAGGAGAAATAAAAATAGCGGTATTTGATAGTAATCCGCCATTTGGTTATATTGATGAAAAGACTAATAAAATTGTTGGTCTTGACGTTGATTATGCCAACGAGATAGCAAAAGCATTAAAGGTTAATGTTGAGCTAGTTCCGACTAATCCGGCCAATCGAATTCCGTTATTAACATCCCAAAAAGCCGATTTAATTGTAGCTAATTTTACCGTTACTGATGAAAGAGCAAAAACCGTTGATTTTAGTCTTCCTTATTTTGCGACTGGTCAGAAATTTGTAGCAAAAAAAGGAGTATTGAAATCAGCAGATAATTTGAAAAATCTTCGTATTGGTGCCGATAAAGGTACAGTTATGGAAATTACATTGCGAGAAAAATACCCAACAGCTAAAGTAATTTCTTATGATGATACACCATTTGCGTTTGCAGCATTACGTAATGGTGTTGTGCAGGCAATTACTCAAGATGATGCAAAATTAATCGGCCTATTAGCGAATTTACCAGAAGAACAACGAGCTGTATTTGAAATTTCACCATTTAGTATTACTCAAGAATATCAAGCTGTTGGTATACCAAAAGGGGAAGATCGCTTGAAAGAAAAAGTGAATCAAATTTTATTAACACTAGAAAAAGATGGTGAAGCATTAACGATTTATAATCGTTGGTTTGGACCTGAAACTGCATCAGCGATGCCTCGTGGTGATTTTAAAATTGGTAAAGGTCAGTAGTTATGTATGAGCAATTACTTGAGCCTCGTTATTTGTGGTGGTTATGGGATGGTTTTTTAGTTACGTTAGCTATCTCATTGCTAACCATTATATTTTCAACATCACTAGGTTTTTTGCTGGTTATTGCTCAACAAAGTCGAATTAAATTCATTCAAGTTATAGTAATGGGGTATAACGCAATTTTTCGTTATTCTCCGTTATTGCCTCAACTCTTTTTTTGGTATTTTGGTGTGGGTAATTTATTACCAATAGAATTTAAATTATGGTTATTTGACGAACCGCAAATCCAGTTGCTGTTTTTTTCACTGAAAATGCCATCATTTGAATTTATAATCGGTTTAGTTGGTTTAACTTGTTATTCCAGTGCTTTTATTGCCGAAGAGTTTAGAGCGGGTATAGCTGGTGTAAGTCGAGGGCAAGAACAGGCTTCATTGGCATTAGGTTTAACTTGGTGGCAAAGTATGCGATTTATTATTTTGCCACAAAGTTTTCGTATTGCATTTCCACCTTTAATTGGTCAGTACATGAATATTATAAAAAATTCGTCGTTAACAATGGCCATTGGTGTGTTAGAACTTTCTTATGTATCGCGTCAAGTTGAAACCGAATCATTAAAAACCTTTCAAGATTTTGCTATTGCAACTTTATTATATATTTTGGCGATAGTGATTGTTGGAACTTTGGGTAATATTTATCAAGCAAAACGATTGCAAATAGGTAAGGTGTAATCATTTATGGAGCTTAAAGGTTTAGAGGTTATTTACCACAATTTCAGTTATATGATGTGGGGAAATTTTCCTGGAGGAATTTTTTTAACGCTGTTAATGAGTTTTGCCGCAATTATATTTTCAAGTTTTTTGGGTATTCTTGCTGGAGTCGGGTTGACTGTTTTAAAAGGAGTTATGCGTTATTTTTTAGTTGGTATACTTGGTTTTTTAAGAGCTATTCCTGTCATTATGCTTATTTTCTGGACTTACTTTCTTCTACCTGTGTTACTTAGTGTAGATGTGCCAGCAATTGCAACGGTAATATTTGCATTATCCTTGATAGGAGCTGCATACATTGGACATTCAGTTCATGCAGGTATGATTGCTGTGGCTAAAGAACAATGGCAAGCGGCGTTTTCATTAGGCTTAACTAAAAAGCAAGTTATTATATTTATCATATTACCACAAGCCCTTAAAATGATGTTGCCGTCTTTTGTAAATCAATGGGTATCACTGATTAAAGATACTTCACTGGCTTATATTGTTGGAGTAGCGGAATTTACTTTTATTGCAACCCAAATTAATAATCGTAGTATGATTTATCCAACAGAAATCTTTCTATTTGTTATAGTTGTTTATTTTATCATCTGCGCCTCGCTTGATTTTGCGGTTACGTTTTTCTCAAAACGCCAATTATTTTGCTTTAAATAAAACAATATTTTCAGAGGGTATATGGGGATCTCACTATTTACTTGAATAACGTTCTCTTAATTTATTGATGTAAAATTCGATTGAATCCTTAGCTTTGGGATGTGTTTCAATATAGCTATTAAATATTATTTGTATAAGTCGAAAAAAATGTGGAAGATATATTATTGAATTTTCATGATCACTAATCTTAAAAGATGCATTTTTAAATGTACTAGCTTAAATTAAATCTGAGCTACTACAACTGATTTCTTGAAGAGCAAGTCCCTTCTCATTGCTCATTTTTTAAAGCAATAATAATTATCTCGATTATATCCTATGACTTTACAGGCTTATTGTGCGTACTAAGTTGCTGATTAATTCTAAAAGCCATAATTTAGGTTTAATGATTTTTCTATTTGATTCAATTATGACACTCCTAGTTACGTTATAAAATAACGCAAATGTCAGATTAAAACTATTCTTATGAGGTATAGAAACCCAGTTTATTTATATATTTTATGAAAGAGGATAATTCAATGAATTTTCTCATTGTGTTCTAAAATAGAAAAAAAGCACCTTATATTAAGGTACTTTTTATATTATAAAATGTTAAATAATAGAAGATTAACTCATTCCATATTGTTTTAATTTTTTGCGAAGTGTACCGCGGTTGATACCAAGCATATTTGCTGCTCGAGTTTGATTGCCGCGTGTATATTGCATAACCATATCAAGGAATGGATGTTCAACTTCAGCTAACACTAATTCATAAAGGTCTGTAGGATCTTCACCATTTAATTGTGATAAATAGTTTTTTAAAGCTTGCTTCACTGAATCACGCAATGGTTTTTGTGTTATTTGGTCTTGAGAATTTACAGTTGTAAATTTAAGTGCTGCAGCTGTAACGCGTTGTTCTGACATAGTATTCTTAACTCTTTGGGTTGTTTCTAATTTTACTAAAAAATGCTTTTAGAGTGTTTACTTGCTCACTTGTATTGCTAAGTACACTAAATAAGCGCCTGAATTGATCGCTGTCAGCATAATTCTTGGTGTACCAATTTACATGCTTTCTGGCAATCCTTAATCCTTTGTATTCTCCATAGAATTGATAAAGATCATCAAGATGTGATAGTACAACTTGTTCTACTTCATCAATACTTTTGTTTTTCTGTAACTGTCCATGTGTTAAATAGAATGCAATTTCTTCAAATATCCAAGGTCGCCCTTGTGCCGCTCGCCCGATCATTATAGCATCAGCCTGCGTATATTGAAAAACATCTTTTGCCTGTTCAGGTGTACAAATATCTCCATTAGCAATTACAGGAATTGTAACATTTTCTTTAACTGCTCTAATAGAGTCATATTCAGCGACACCGTTGAATAAGCAAGCACGTGTTCTTCCGTGAATAGTAATTGCCTTTATACCACAATCCTGTGCAATTTGTGCGATTTCTATGCAATTTCTATTTTCTTTATTCCATCCAGTCCGCGTTTTTAATGTTACCGGAACATCAACTGCACCGACAACTTTCTGCAAAATTTTTTTAATAAGTTCCGGATACTGCATTAAAGCAGATCCAGCCAATTTTCTATTGACCTTTTTAGCCGGACATCCCATATTAATGTCAATCAACTGAGCACCGTGTTTGACATTAAATTCAGCAGCTTTAGCCATTTCGTCGGGATCAGAACCGACAATTTGTACTGCACGAATACCAACATCATCACTCGCTATCATTCGCATAGCTGATTTATCGGTATGCCAAACATCAGAATTTGCTAAAAACATTTCTGAAACAGTCATACCAGCACCAAATCGATGACATAGATTACGAAATGGTTTATCACTTATTCCAGCCATTGGTGCAGCAATTAAATTATTCTTTAATTTTAGTTCACCAATGCTAAGTAAATTAAAGTCGGCTATATTACGCATTTTTTTTCAAACTTAAAAGGGGGTAGCGTTAATTTTTTTTATTTTTTTTACCAGTGATACAACACCACTCGTCAAGTTCAACCACTGGATCTAATTTAAAATTGGGTTGGTAAGCCATGCAAACACTTGATGATTGGGTAGTTAAAATACCAGATAAACCTAGTTTACCTTCAGGTTTTACTAATTTACTTATATGTGGTTCAAGCTCTTTTAATGGTCCAGCTAAAATATTGGCAACAACTATATCTGCTTGCAAATTGTCTGGGATCTCTTTTGATAAATAAAGCTCTAGTCTTTCACTGACATCATTACGCTGTGCATTGTCACGGCTAGCTTGAATGGCTTGAGGATCGATATCAATACCGATTACTTGTTTTGCACCTAATTTTAGTGCAGCAATTGCCAAAATACCAGATCCACAACCATAATCGATAACTAATTTATCTTTAAGGTCTAAATTATCAAGCCAAGTTAAGCATAATGCCGTGGTTGGGTGAGTACCTGTGCCAAATGCTAATCCAGGGTCTAACATAACATTAACAGCATTAGTGTCGGGCACGTCACGCCAACTAGGACAAATCCAAAGTCGCTCACCAAATTTCATAGGATGAAAGTTGTCCATCCATTCACGTTCCCAGTCTTTATCTTCTAATTGTTCAATTTTATAAGAATATTGTTCAAGATTTAATATTGCTCTTAATTCATCGATATCTGTTTGAGCATCATAAAGCCCAATCACATCGGTATTACCCCAAAGTTTAGTTTCGCCGGGTAATGGTTCAAAGACAGGCGTGTCAAAGGTATCTTGAAAAGTGACTGATACAGCACCAGACTCCTCTAATTGTTCGCTAATTTGTTCAGCAAGATCGTTGGTTGTATTAATTTTGAGTTGAATCCAAGGCATAATTCTTCCTTTTATTGTCAAACATATTGGCTATAATAAAAATAATAAATCCAATAGTTAAAGAGGGGACTATTGGGTGTAGTGATAATAATTTAATATTATAACTTGCCAATAATGCATAACTTATAGCTCCTGTAAGCATTGAACAAAGAGCACCAGTAGCATTAGCTTTTTTCCAATATAATCCAAGTACTAACGGCCATAAAAAGACAGCTTCAAGTCCACCAAAAGCGAGTAAATTTAGCCAAATAATCATATCAGGCGGGGTCCATGCTGCCCAAATAAGTAACCCACCAAAAATAAAAGTGATAGTGACCGAAATCCGAGTAAGAAACTTATCACTGAAATTAATATTAGTTTTGATGCTTAAAAACAGATCTTTGATGATAACAGATGATACTTGTAATAATTGAGCATTAATGGTGGACATAATAGCGGCAAGTGGAGCAGCTAAAAAGATTCCAGCAGCAAAAGGTGGTAATACATTTATAATTAATGTCGGTACTATTTGATCAGGAATGGTTAAATCGCTAATAATAGCACGCCCTAAAGCACCAGATAAATGCATAGTTAGCATAATAACAGTAACGACAATGGTGCCAAGAATAATTCCTTGATGTACTGCTTTGCTATCTTTATAGGCCATACAACGAACAGCAGTATGAGGTAAGCCAACCACACCAAAACAAACTAATATCCAAAATGAAGCCATGAACGGAAAGTCCATAAAGTCATTAGGTCCTTGTGGTGTTAAAAGAGCAGGGTCAATTTTTATTAGCTGATCAATTATTGCAGTGATTCCACCACCTGCATAGATAATAGCACCAAGTAATAATATAGCACCTATGATCATCACTAACCCTTGAAAAGCATCATTTAATATACTGGCTCGAAAACCGCCAAATGCGGTATAAATAACCGTACCAATACCAAATATTAATAAGCCCGTATGATAAGGTATACCTACTGATGATTGTAGTAAGCGAGCCCCACCAACAAACTGTACTGTCATTGCGCCGATAAAGGCAACGACAAGGGTAATACTTGCTAGCCAAACAATAGTTTTACTTTTATAGTGAGCATAAAGCATATCACTTAACGTTATAGCATCATATTTACGAGCTAAAATGGCAAATTTTTTGCCTAGAATACCAAGCGAGAGTAATACAGTTGGAACTTGGATCATCGATAATAGCACCCAACCAAGGCCAAATTTATAAGCAGCACCAGGACCACCAATAAACGAGCTGGCACTAATATAAGTTGCGGCTAGTGTCATGGCGAGTAAAAATCCTCCCATGGTGCGATTACCGATAAAATAATCAGTAAATTGATTTACTTTTTTGCGTTTTACATAAGCATAAATTGATAATGCGAATACAAAAACAAGATAGATGACAAGCGGTACAATAATATCTAAATGCATGTTAGATCACTTAGTTTGTTCTAATGAGAAATTTTTAAATTGAAATTTTACAACTAACCAGCAAAGCAATATAAAACCGATAGGCACCATAATGCAAGATAGTTCAAACCACAATGGAAGACCTAAAAATCCTATTTTGTCGTTAATACAGTATGCACAAACGATCCATCCAAGAAGATAAATAAAAGTTAGTAATAAAGAAAGTTTAGCCTCTTTATTTGCTTGTTTATATCGAGCATCCATATTGATTTATTCAAAATTAAGGGTGGTTTAGAGTAAAAGAAAGCATTGAACTTAGCAAGTATATTGCGATTTATGCAATATTATATTTTAAATATATCAATTTTAGCAATATTAAAAGTATTATATAGTGTTTTATTGTTGATTATGAATACCTAAACTCTTGGAGAGAAAAATGTCAAACTATTTTAATACATTGAATTTGCGTGAAAAATTAGAACAATTAGGTCAATGTCGTTTTATGGCTCGTGATGAATTTGCATCAGAAGCTAATTTTTTGAAAGGTAAAAAAATTGTAATTGTTGGTTGTGGAGCACAAGGTCTTAACCAAGGTCTAAATATGCGAGATTCAGGTTTAGATATATCTTATGCATTACGTAAAGAAGCTATTGCTGAAAAACGCGCATCATGGAAGAAAGCAACTGAAAATGGTTTTAAAGTAGGAAGTTATGAAGAATTAATTCCAACAGCAGATCTTGTTATCAATTTGACTCCTGACAAACAACATTCTGCCGTTGTTCAAGCTATTCAACCGTTGATGAAAAAAGGCTCTGCGCTTGGCTATTCTCACGGATTTAATATTGTTGAAGTAGGAGAAAAGATTCGCTCTGATATTACAGTAGTGATGGTAGCACCTAAATGCCCTGGTACTGAAGTTCGTGAAGAATATAAACGAGGTTTTGGTGTGCCGACACTAATTGCAGTTCATCCAGAAAACGATCCAAAAGGTGAAGGGCTAGCAATTGCTAAAGCATGGGCAGCGGCAACTGGCGGACATCGTGCAGGTGTTTTACAGTCGTCATTTGTTGCCGAAGTTAAGTCAGATTTAATGGGTGAACAAACAATCCTTTGTGGAATGTTACAAACAGGATCATTACTTTGTTTTGATAAGCTAGTGGCAGATGGTGTTGATCCTGCTTATGCATGTAAATTACTCCAATTTGGTTGGGAAACGATCACTGAGGCGCTAAAACAAGGTGGAATTACTTTAATGATGGATCGTTTATCAAATCCAGCTAAATTGAGAGCAAATGCTTTAGCAAAAGAATTAAAAGTGATCATGACGGATCTTTATCGTAAACATATGGACGACATTATATCAGGTGAGTTTTCGTCAACTATGATGAAAGACTGGGCAAATGATGATGCGAACCTTCTTAAATGGCGTAGAGAAACAGGTGAAACCGCCTTTGAAAAAGCTGCTGACTATCAAGGTAAAATTGATGAACAAGCTTATTTTGATCAAGGCGTTGTTATGGTTGCAATGGTTAAAGCCGGTGTTGAACTTGCCTTCGAAACTATGCTTGAATCTGGTATTTTAGCTGAATCAGCTTATTACGAATCATTACATGAGTTACCACTTATTGCTAATACTATTGCACGTAAACGTTTGTATGAAATGAATGTTGTTATTTCTGACACAGCTGAGTATGGCAACTATCTATTTGCTAATGCCGCTGTACCACTATTAAAAGAAAAATTTATGCCAATGTTACAAGCTGGCGATCTAGGTAAAGCGATTCCTGAAAGTAGTGTTGATAATGCACAATTACGCGATGTGAATGAAGAAATCCGTAATCATCCAATTGAAACAATCGGTCGTAAATTACGTAGTTATATGACTGATATGAAACGCATCAATGTTGCAAGCTAAATAGCTATTTATAATTATAAAAAAGGTGCTGAAAAGTACCTTTTTTTGTATCTAAAAATTGAATTTACTGTAAAAAACTTTCAGGTAAGTATATGTTTCAGTATAAAATAATTAGATCTAAAAGGATCTAACTGGATTTAATTTAGATCCAATTTATATTTTTTTGATCCTTTCACTTTATAATTAAATTTTTAAAAATTATATAATTAAATTATTTTTATTTTAACTTTTTATTTATTTTTTATGTAATTTATGTTATCTTTTTGACCAATTTTAAATCAAATGATAAGGGTAACATATTAATGAAAATGACTTTTCGACCAACTGATTGTTGGCGATGGTATTTTGATAGCGAATACGATAGTTTAATGCTTGAAGTTTCATCTGAAATGTTATTTCGTTCTTGTTATCCAAGTAAAATGTTAGTTCCTGATGTTTTTGGTGAGTTTCCATTTTCTGTTAGTGACGCAACGTCTTATTATCAATTTTATAATAGTTGTCAGTTACTTAATTTGACAGATTCACAAAAGATTGAACTAGCTATTAACGCTATTGTTGCAGCTAATTTTTTAAAGCCTCAAATGCCTAAAAGTTGGTATTTTTCACAACAACCAATGTTATACAAGCCCAAAATAGCTGATATTGTTGAGGTAATTTTACAAGAAGATGGACAAAAGGTTTGTTTAATGGTCGTTGAAGCGGGGGAAAATGCATCTCTTTGTATTATTGCACAAGCTTCATTTATTGCAATGAATAAAACGTTTGTGTTTTCTGAAGCAATTAAAGTAATGAATGATAGATTAATATCTGTAGAGAAAAAATTTACTGAACAAAAGCTGACTTCAGATAATTTTGAATTTAAGGCTATTTCTTAAGTAATTTAATTGTAATATCTCTTTTAGGCACACAACTACAGGCTAAAATTTTATTATTTCGCCTAATAGCAGCTTGTGTTAATGCCTCTACTTCACCTTGTTTTAATTCAACTAGACAACGTCCACAAATACCTGCACGGCAAGAATAAGGTAATGCTATTTTATGTTGTTCTAACTGCTCTAAAATAGTTTGCTTATTATTACCTTTAATTATTTGATTTTCAAAATTTATTGTACAAACTTTTGCTTCAGTTTTTATTTCTGTTGGAAAGGTTTTAATATAATTTTTAGCTGGTTGCCGTTCCAATACTTCAATTTTATCGTGAACTGAAATTGTTCCATGATTTCGGGCTATCATATTCATACCAAAATCAATTTCACCTTGCTTATCGGCTCTAAAGTAACGTAAGGTTTTAATTGGTTCATTATCAGCTAAGAATGTTGCAGATTTTATATTCATTGTCGTTATAACACAGCGACTACAGGGTTTAACAATATCAAAAATCACATTGCCAATTTTTATTGTTTTCCAGCCGTCTTCCGCAAAAGGTAGTGCTCCTTGAATAACGATATTTCCACGAAATTGTCTAATATCGAGTTTTTCAGGGCATTGCTGTTGTAAATAATCAAATGAAGCTTTATTTAATAACAAATAAGGATAACCATCAGCAAAACTAACAGGAATTTCAGGATAGCGTTTGGTTCGACGAGTTAATTGTTGACCAACCCATCTTAATTGTACATCTTTATGCAAAATTTGACTGAAAAATTGATTGACTCTTATAGGGGCAATTAATGAAGTAAAATGATTACCCCAAATTTCAGTAGGCTCATAATTCAACGAAAACTCATCAAGATTAAATATTATCATTTCAGTTGGAGATAGCGAAATATGTACTTCGTTTTTTACTATGAATGTTTTGAATTTCAGGAGCTCAGGGTGTTGTCTTGCCGTGATAAAAGTGCCATCGGGTTCACTAAGCATCAATATACGGTCATGCTCAAAGCCTCCATCAACTGTATTTGCTTTTGTTAGTTGTATCCCTTGCATCGATTTGATTGGGTAGATGTATAGTTGATTGACGAAAATCATAATATCTTACATAAATTACAAATGTTTTGATAATTATATACTTAATTACCCATATCTTATAGTTTTTAGATTTAACAAATAGAATGAATAAGTTAAGGCATATTAGCATAACTCGCTATAGCTTATTTCAGTAATATAATATAGTACTTTGCCATTAGGGGTGATAACGGCTATTTCATCATCAACTTTATGACCTATTAATGCTTTTGCTACAGGGCTATTAATTGATATCCAACTTTTTTTAGGATCAAATTCATCGCTACCAACAATACGGTAAATATGTAAATTACCAGATTCATCTTCCAATTTTACCCATGCACCAAAAAATACTTTACCTTCTTGTTTTGGGTGTGGTTCGACAATTGTTAACGTTTCTAGTCGCTTGGTAAGAAAACGTATACGCCGATCAATTTCGCGTAATCTTCGTTTTCCATAAATATATTCTGCATTCTCACTACGATCTCCGAGGGCTGCTGCATCTGATACAGCTTGTGTAACGCGAGGTCTTTCTTCTTTCCATAAATATTTCAATTCACGATTAAGGTTCAAATAACCTTCTCTTGTTATATAATTATTCTTTCGCATATTTTCATTCCCTATAGTAATCTTTATTTTTCGAGTAAAAACTCGATATTTCTTTATTAAAATATATTGTTCGAGTAAAAACTCGACATTTATTTAATAAAATTTATTCTATTTTTTAATATTTATCAAAATAACGTTAAATAATATTTAAAAATCAACATTGAAATGATATTATTTTTTCATTGCTTGTGTTGTGTTTTTTTATTTTATTCTTGGAATATCTCTTGCTCAATAAGTAATTAAGTTAATTATATCGCATAAATAAGTTTAATTTCGCAATTATACAATAATAAAATAAATAAGTTGTTATTATTATCACCATTAGGAATGAATATGACTACACGGAAAGAGCCAATTTGGGGTCTAGTTTGTCTTATTAGTTTTTTTTCAACTAAATCTTTAGCATTATCGGCTGTTACTGCAAATCCTATTAATGGAAATAGTCCTCGTTTTATTAGTTCAATTGAAAATAATATTCAATCCAATAAAGCATTTAATTATTTTGGTGTCATCTATAATGGAAATACCTATTTTTATACAGGTGATTTGAACACAGCATTAGGCTCAGATGTTTCAACTAAAACTCCTGAAAGTTTAGGTTTATTAGCAGCAATTAAACAACCAGAAAACTCTGAGGTTATAGATGTTGATGGTGATGGAGATATTAAATTATCAGAGGACAAGGATAACCCAGTTTCGCTGGAATGGTATTACGAAGACGAAAATAATAAAGAAGTTAAATTAACAGACGATCAAACAAAAACGACATTTGAAAAATTAGTAAAAAGTGGTATTTATCCTTATATTAAAGTTAGTGGTGGGGTAGCATTAACTACAAAATACGGAGTTCCAAATTTTCAAAATTACCCAGATAGTAAGATTGCTATAACAAAAACACCTTATCGAAATTTTAATGTACAAGTAGGTGGTGAAGCTATCAAATATGCTAGTCCACATATGCTTTATAGTGCTCCAGCTTATTCTTGGGGGGATAGATCTGTTTTTGATTGGGTAGACTGGAATGGTTTTGTAGCACAAAATGATTATTTAAATAATTTCCCTTCAGTTGGTGCAAATGGTCTCTTTTTCTATTTAATTACCGAGAATATTGATAATTCATTAAGCACAACAAAATGGATCGTAAGAACATCGGATCCTGATAAAGGATCACCTGGCGCAATTACAGCGACAGTTGCAAAGTCAGAGGCTCCAAGAGCAGTAGTTGTAGGTGGTTTTAAGGCTTATGATGCAAAAAATATGGTTCTGGTTACGTTAAAAGGTCCTGATTCCTCATCTAAAGGTGCTAATCGAGCTACAGCGCCTAAAGCGAATTTACCTGTTGATATTGAGATAATAGGCGAAACCAAACAAGGCGTAATGCTTAGTTACAGTTTCCGGATAACTAAATGGTTTATCAATAGAGGAGAATATATTGATACATATCAAGAGCAAAAAGATTGGTGCAGAAGTTTAGGTGATTATAAATTAGCATCTCTTAGAGAGCTGAGTAATGCAAACTTTCTGCTTCATCAAGATAAATATGGTAATAATCCTGATAACTACTATAAAAGAGCTGTACATGGGGGATTAATTACTGAATGGGGGGGATTAGCGTATTATCAAGGTGATAATTTTTATAATCCAACCTATGGTTGGACTAGTGATATTTCTAATTCTACGGGTTCTCCTATTTATATCAATATGAATGATGCTGCACTAAATGGCGATAGAGATGATCAGCATCCGTATTACGCATTATGTAGTTCTAAATAAAGAAGTTAAATTTGTGGTTAGCTCTATTAAATGTTAGCCAAGCTAAAAATATCCCAATAACTAGCAGTTATATTTTTGGGGGAGGAGATAAAAGGCTCAGAATTGCAACAGAAACAAGGATAGGTATATAATCACTACTTTGCTTAAAATTGTTAAAAATACCATGATGAATAAACAAATTAGCCATATTATAGCCAGTGAGTTAGCCGTAAAGTCAGAACAAGTTCAAGCGGCGATTCAATTATTAGATGAGGGTAGTACCGTTCCTTTTATTGCTCGTTATCGAAAAGAGGTGACAGGTGGGCTTGATGATACCCAATTACGTACTCTTGATAGTCGATTGAGCTATTTGCGAGAACTTGAAGATCGTAAGCAAACAATTTTAAAGTCTATTGAAGAACAAGGTAAATTGACATTAGAATTAAGTAACAGTATTGCACAAACGCTTAGTAAAACTGAACTTGAAGATCTCTATTTACCATATAAACCTAAACGCCGTACTCGAGGTCAAATTGCCATTGAAGCAGGGCTTGAGCCATTGGCGGATGGCTTATGGCAGAATCCCATGCTTGATCCTGTAATTGAAGCCGAAAAATATATCAATTCCGACAAAGGTATTACTGATACAAAATCAGCAATGGATGGAGCTCGTTACATTTTGATGGAGCGCTTTGCAGAAGATGCTGCATTATTAGCAAAAGTGCGTCATTATCTTTGGAATAATGCTCATTTAGTTTCGCAAGTGGTGAGTGGTAAAGAGGAAGAAGGAGCTAAATTCCGAGACTATTTTTCACAAAGCGAGCTGATTTCTAAAATACCATCTCATCGTGCATTAGCAATGTTTCGAGGACGAAATGAAGGCTTTTTACAACTCTCCTTAAATGCTGATCCGCAATTTGAACAAGCGCCTAAAGAGAGTTATTGTGAACAAATTATCACTGAATATCTAGGCGTCCATTTTAATGAACAGCCAGCAGATAAATGGCGCAAAGCTGTGATTAATTGGACATGGCGCATTAAAATTCTGATGCACATGGAAACCGAATTAATGACAACATTACGTGAGCGAGCAGAGGAAGAAGCGATTAACGTATTTGCTGCTAACTTACATGATATGTTAATGGCTGCTCCAGCAGGCATGAAAGTTACTATGGGCATGGATCCTGGTTTAAGGACAGGTGTAAAAATAGCTGTTGTTGATGCAACAGGTAAATTAGTTGCGACTGAAACGATTTATCCTCATACAGGGCAAGCAGATAAAGCAGCTATGGTTATTGCCGCACTTTGTATTAAATATCAAGTTGAATTAGTGGCCATTGGTAATGGTACTGCTTCGCGCGAAACTGAACGTTTTTATCTTGATGTACAAAAGAAATATCCAGAAGTGAAAGCACAAAAAGTAATTGTAAGCGAAGCAGGTGCCTCGGTTTATTCTGCATCAGAACTAGCAGCGCAAGAATTTCCTGATTTAGATGTATCTATTCGTGGTGCAGTATCAATTGCACGTCGTTTACAAGATCCATTAGCAGAGCTTGTTAAAATAGATCCTAAATCGATTGGGGTGGGGCAATATCAGCATGATGTTAGCCAAACTCAGTTAGCAAAAAAACTTGATGCTGTTGTTGAAGATGGTGTTAATGCCGTTGGTGTGAATTTAAACACTGCTTCGATGATGTTACTTGCTCGTATTGCTGGACTTAATAAAGTAATAGCCCAAAATATAATTAATTGGCGTAATGAAAATGGACAATTTACGGATCGTAAACAATTATTGAAAGTGGCTCGCTTAGGTCCTAAAGCATTTGAACAGTGCGCTGGATTTTTACGTATAATGGATGGTAAAAATCCTCTTGACGCATCGGCCGTTCATCCAGAAGCTTATCCAGTTGTAGAACGAATTTTAGAAAAAAATCACAAATCTTTAAAAGAAATTTTAGGTGATACAAACTATTTAAAATCACTTAAAGCAATCGATTACGTAGATGATCATTTTGGTGTGCCAACAGTTACAGATATTATCAAAGAGCTTGATAAACCTGGTCGTGATCCAAGACCTGAATTTAAAACTGCGCAGTTTGCTGATGATATAGAAACGATGGAAGACCTAAAAATAGGTCTGATTATGGAAGGATCTGTTACTAATGTAACTAATTTTGGTGCGTTTGTTGATATTGGTGTGCATCAAGATGGTTTAGTGCATATTTCAGCTTTATCAGATAAGTTTGTTGATGATCCAAGAACAGTGGTAAAAGCTGGTGATATAGTCAAAGTTAAAGTAATAGAAGTTGACATTCCTCGAAAACGTATCGCTTTATCAATGCGATTAGATGATCCTGCAACGTCAAAAACTGATAATCGAAAATTCATTAATGAACGTTCGGTTAACAATACTAAAAAACAACACTCATCTTCAATGACTAATAATGTCATGGGAAATGCATTTGCAACTGCATTTAAAAAGAATAAATAATATTTTTCTAGTTTAAGGGACAATTGTCCCTTTTCTGCATTTAAAACCATTTAGTTAAAGCTACCTAATAGCGATCTACTCAATATAGAACTGAACCATATAATTAAAGCCAACTCAGGTTTATCTTTTTTACTTAATGTAATAGTATTATCAGTTATGATATAAAGTATTATTAATATTATATAATTCTATTGTAAATATCCTTAAACAAGCAGCATAATTTCTACTTGAATCTTGACTAAGTTTGAAGTATTTACACATTGGTATAAATTATCTGTTATTTATTGATACTTAAAAGTAACAAGTTATTACCATTACAAATAAACATTAGGTAATATAATATGTTGTAGGCTATGTTGTTTTAATTGTTCTGCAAACTGTTCTACTTCGGGTCTACTGGCAGGTGGCCAGTTTTTAGCAATACCATATACACCATGATTATGAAAAGCATTAATTCTTATTTGAATATTGGAATCCAAATCAATTAAAAATTTGGCAATATTTTCAACATTATCCTGTAGATCAGTTTGTTTAGGAATAATTAAAAGTCTTACCTCATATAGTTTTTTTATTTTTGCCAGATATTTAATCGTTTCTTTTACTCGTTGATTGTCTCTTCCCGTTAACTTTTTATGCACATCATTATCCCAAGCTTTGAGATCAATCATTGCGCCATCCATCACATTTTCTACTTTTTGCCACCCGGTTTTAGTTAAATAACCATTGCTATCAATAAAACAGGTAAGGTGCTTTAAATCGTTAGATTGTTTGATAACATTGAATAGCTCTTTAATAAAGGGTAACTGCATTGTTGCTTCTCCACCACTTATGGTAATACCATTTAAAAACGGTAGATATTTCCGGATAGTGATTAAAATATCATCTACACTATATCTATAAGTCATTGGTGATGAAGAATGCTTACAAGTATTAATACAAGTATCGCATTGCTGACAATTTGAAGTTTGCCATATAACTTTATTGTTACTAAAACTTAATGCTTTGTGTGGACAAGTATCAACACATTGACCACAATCCTTGCATAATGATATCGTATAAGGATTATGGCAGTTTAAACAACGAAAATTACATCCTTGTAAAAATATAACTAGTCGATTACCAGGTCCATCTACACAAGAAAAGGGTAAAAGCTTATTAACGATTGCCCATGACTTGCTCATGACTAATTACTCGTGGTTTTCGACATAAATAACTATTATTTTCGGTATCGTCGGCAGCCTCAGATCCTAAGAAAGTAGTATTAATTCGTGAGCCTTCTTTTTTATATCTTTTAATATCAGATAATCTCACCATATAACCTGTAACTCGAACAAGATCATTACCACTGATATTGGCAGTAAATTCACGGAAACCAAATTTGAAAGCAGCTTTACAAATTTGTAGCAAGGCTAGGGGATTATTTTTTATGGTCTCATCAATTGTTAAAATATCACTAATACCCGAAGTGAAATACTGGTGATGTTTATACAGTGCCATAATATGAGTGACAGGATCGGGTTCTTGCCCATATGGTATTCTTAATCCAGGTGTTGTTGCTCTATCTATACTAATGCCTGATTGTGAATGCAGCATTGCTTTCCCTTTCCAAGCATAATCTATTGTATGGTTATTAATAAACTTAGCAATTAATTGTGTAATAGTTAATGCAAGTTCATTAGCTTGTTCATCAAAACCATAACGTCCAGCTAAATTTGCTTTTTCTTGCAAGATATTGACTGCTTCAGCCATTCCAAATATACCAAACATTGGAGCAAATCGTTTTGGATCAATTAAACCTTCTTCAACTAAAAAGCTGCTGTTAAAAAAGTTCGATTTATTGTAAAGAAAGTTTGACCTTGCTTGAATAAGATTGAGCTGCAATTGACAGTAGTGAGGTAAGATATTTGACAAAAAGTCTTCTATATTTTTACTACGTACTGCAACTTCTTTTAAATTGATTCGTGAAAGCGTGCTTCCTCCTCCAGCAACAGGTAGTGAATTATAGCAACTTACAACACCGTATCCTTGGCCATCAAAATCTTTTTGGATCATATTATTGTTTGCAATATGAGGTTTGCTTGTTTCACAAATATTTTCAATTGCCACTAATAATAATGATTCTGGTGTAATGTCTTCATCATAGATAAAGGTTAAATTTGGAGCAACTTGTTTGAGCTCTCTATCTATACGCAAGATTACCCGACAGATAATATTATCGGTTGGTCCAATGTTTGCATGCATAAATGCATCAGGTAAATTACGATCAAGCATGATCCAAAAATGCTTTAATCGCTGATAAATCTCATCTTCAGTAAGATTACCAACGTAAGGAAGTAAAATTTGATCTAAGCATCCTAAATAAACAGGCATACCAGTTACTGAAGGAACATGATGATAGATGATGATAAGCAAATTTAATGCATCATTAAATGTTTCAGCTGGATTAAGTTCTAGCCACTGTGATCCTTGTTTTAAAAATTTTACATAATCAGGTAAAACATAACGAGGTTTATAAGGTGCGTGACCTTCGTACATATCACAAATAACGCGGTCATTTAAAGCTTGTTGTGTTTCTTCATCCAGATCTACATAAGGTAAATTATTTTCTGCTGCTAAGGCGAGCAAATTTGATTTTTGTTTGGGTGACAAATTGGGGTCTGTCACAATATTATAACAACTTTGTTGAAATTCGGTCATGCTCATAATTATCTCAATATTTATTTCTCAATAATAAATTGTTTTGGTTCATAATCAGACGCAGTAATTGGCGAATGGTTCTCAAAATACTGTTTTACTACATCGGCATCGCGATAACCCGTATCAACGTAAGTCGGTGATGTATTAGTTATTGGATAGCCATCTCCACCAGCGGCTAAAAAGTCAAGTGTAGCAACGCGATAGTTTTTTTGTAAATCGATCGGTTGATCATTAATTTTTACATCTTCAATATTGTTCCCATTTCTTGTTAGGTTTATATTTTTCAAATGTGCATACCCACCCGAACCTTGCTTTTTACTTAATGCAACTTTTAGATAATCAATTAATTCATTGCCAGTTAATTCGAAATAAACTACACTATTACCAAAAGGTTCTACTTTTAAAATATCACGATAAGTAATATCACCTTCAATTAATGAGTCACGAATCATCCCCCCAGACATAATGCCAACGTTTGCATTAGTTTTTTCAACAAAAGCACTGAGTAAAAGTTGTCCCATATTGCTTTGTTGGTATCTAACAACATCTCGATTACCTTCTAATCGTCCTTTTAACTCGCCACTTTTCACTAATAACTGCTGTTTACCTAATTCTTGATAAGGTCTTAAATTTTCAAGTAAGGATTTATCTTGAGGAATTTCTTGCGTGTAATATTCAAGGCGTTTGGTACTGTTACCATTATCAACCTCTTTTTTAAGGTTAATAGGAATTAATTGGTAATTTTTTAACGTTATTTTGCCATTTAAAAAGACAAAATCTGCACGTCCAACATATTTCCCCCATTCGTGGGCCTGCACAATCCATGTGCCATTTTGTTGATCTGGCGCACAAGGTGTACCTGGTACATATTCGGTAATACGTTTATTAGGACTAGCCATACACACAGGGTTTTGTGAGTGTCCTCCCACTATCATATCTAAATCGCCGGTCTGTAAATTTCTGGCTAATTCAACATCACCCGGTGCCATTGTGCCATGTTCACCATTTTCATAATGCCCCATATGAGTGACAGCAATAATCATATCAGGGTGTTCATTATCTTTTAACTGTTTAATTATTTTTTGTGCTTCGGGTAAGGTTTGTCGAAATTCGACGCCTTCCGTATTTTTGGGTGAAGCAAGAAAAATGGTATCGTCAGTGGTTAAACCAAACACAGCAACTTTAATACCATTCAAATCAAACATTTGATAGGCATCAAATACACGTTTATCTGTGCCTTTAAAGTAAGTGTTTGCCGATAAAAAAGGAAATTTTGCCCATTTTTGTTGCTCACGAATAATAGTCAAAGGATGATCAAACTCATGATTACCCACAGCCATAGCATCGTAACCAACCGCATTCATGCCAATAAAATCAGGTTTGGCTTGCTGTACATCAGATTCAGGGACACCAGTATTAATATCACCACCTGATAGCAGCAGTAATTTCCCTCCTTTTGCCGTAACTTCTTTTCGAATTTCATCTACTACGGTTTTTTGAGCAGCAAGCCCATACTCACCAATATCATTTTGCCAAAAACGGCCGTGGTGGTCATTGGTATGCAAAATAGTAAATTGATAAGACTTGTCTTTTTCTAAAGTTGGAACTGATGAGCTTTTTGTGGAAACAGCGGCCATGCAAGAGGCTGAAAATAGCCCCATACAAACAAGTAATGATAATTTTTTATTAAACTGATAATAGTACATGGTATCTCCTAAATCCTTATATAACAGCTATTATCCTGTAATCACCTTGTAAATAAGTTGTGGCTCAGTTGCGTTATCACTAATGGTAATATTGTCATATAATTTTTGCTTGATAGTATCAAGCTTATCAGTATTGGCGTGTATCGTTAATAAAGCTTCACCTTCAGTAACTTTGTCGCCTACTTTTTTATGTAACACGATTCCAACAGCGGGATCAATAATATCTTCTTTGGTTGCACGACCAGCACCTAATTGCATTGCAGCGATCCCGATTTGATCTGCGATAATTTTTGATACATAACCTGACTTAAGGGCTGGTAGGGCAATTTGGTAAGGTGCACTAGCCAATTTTTCAGGATGATCAACGACCGAACTATCACCGCCTTGTGCTTCAATTAGGGTTTTAAACTTCTCGATAGCTTTACCATTTTTAATGACTTCTTGAAGTTTTATTCTGGCTTCTTCTAATGTTTTTGCTTTATCGGCAAGTACAACCATTTGACTACCTAATGTTAAAACCAGTTCGGTTAAATCGGCTGGACCATGACCTTTTAACGTATCAATTGCTTCTTTTACTTCAAGAGCATTACCAATTGCAAAACCAAGAGGTTGAGACATATCCGAAATAATTGCCATGGTTCTACGGCCAATTTGATTACCAATATTTACCATTTCATGGGCTAATTTTTCTGAATCGGCCATATCTTTCATTAGCGCACCATCACCTGTTTTAACATCAAGAACGATGGCATCAGCACCCGCTGCCAATTTTTTACTCATAATTGAACTTGCAATAAGAGGAATAGAGTTAACAGTACCTGTTACATCACGTAACGAATAAAGTTTCTTGTCTGCTGGGGTTAAATTGCCTGATTGACCAATAACTGCAAGGCCTTTATTATTAACTTGATTAATAAAATCTTGTTTACTTAATTCAATTTTAAAATCAGGAATCGATTCAAATTTATCTGTGGTGCCGCCCGTGTGACCAAGCCCTCGTCCGGACATTTTTGCTACAGGAACATCTAAAGCTGCTACTAAAGGAGCTAGAACTAATGTTGTAGTGTCACCTACACCGCCAGTTGAATGTTTATCAACTTTAATGCCTTTGATTGAAGACAGATCAACAGTATCGCCAGAATACATCATCGCCGAGGTTAAATCTGCGCACTCTTTGGAAGTCATACCTTGATAATAAATTGCCATTAATAAAGCACTAACTTGATAATCGGGGATAGTTCCATTGGTATAATTAGTGATAACAAATTGGATTTCATCAGTGGTTAATACATTGCCGTCACGTTTTTTTTCTATAATATCTACAAATCTCATTACTATTCTCTCTTACTATCAATAAATAAAATTAGTGTATTGCTTTGTTTATACAAAATAAATTTTAAGTCATGATTATTATTTTTTATTGTTAAAAAATAATGTTAATCAAGATCACTTGGTGAAAAAGACCAAGGTAATAATTCTCCAACTGTTGTTTCTTGAATTTTTCCCTGCATGTTGGTCAAAATAACAGGCATATCTTTAGCGCAAAACTCACTAATAACTTGACGGCAAGCTCCACATGGTGAAATAGGCCCATCAGTATCTCCAATTACCACCAATTTTTTAAATTTTGTTTTACCTTCAGAAACCGCTTTAAAAATTGCCGTTCTTTCGGCACAATTTGCTAGTCCATAAGATGCGTTTTCAATATTACAACCTAAAATTGCTTCATCATCTTCAGTAATTAGCACGGCACCAACCTGAAATTTAGAATAAGGTACATAAGCTTTAGAACGGGCTGTTTTAGCAAGTTCAATCAGTTTTTCAATTTTCATATTAATAATCCTTTTGGCCGTAATAAATCTAACTAAATTTTAGGTTGAGTGTTAACAGGAGACTGCAAATCTATCTTATAAACACCAAAACCAGATGTATCTGTATCGATAAAATGAATAGGGTATAGTGAATGTTTCTCGATATAGGTTTTAGCTTCATCAGTTGGTGATGATTCAAAGCGAATATCTAATTTTGTGTTACTAGTAATTGGAGAAATTTGCCAATTATTGTCGATGGTAACATTCGTTATACTATATTTTTGGGTAGTATTGGTAATATAGGCTGAAAGAATTACTCTTAGATCGTCAGGAGAATTAAATTTGACATTTTTTTCACCAGTACCTGGAAATATACCACTATAAGCACGATAATTATTGGTGGCAATTAAGAATTCTTGGTTAGGAGCAATTGTTTTTTGTTGATAAGCCAGATTCCTAATTCTTTCAGATGTAGGGTTAATTAACTGGCAATTTGCATCATAACGGGGTGGCTTTGTTACATCTATTTGATAATTCACTCCATCAATAATATCAAAATTATAGGTTCTGAATTTATCCCAATTAATTAAATATTGTGGTTGTGATGAATTAGTATTAATTTGATTATATACACCAGCTGAACACTCTAACCACTCTTTGACATCTTTACCTGTAATTTTCACAGCAGACAAAATATTAGGATAAAGGTAAATATCTGCAGCATTTCTAAACGACAAATTACCTGCTTTAACATCAACAAAAGCGCTAGGATCGTTTTTCCTGCCGCCAGCTTTAAATGGTGCAATGGCCGATAAAACGGGCAAACCATCAAGATCAGGATCCCCTTTAATAAACTGCTTAACGTAATCGATTTGTGCATCATTAATAATTTGTAAGGCAGATGTATCTTCAACCAATGCTAGATAGCTCGTAATATCGGTTGAAACTTTACCTATTGGTTTACTAACAAATTCACGTGTTCCTTGGTGATCTTTGTTTAGAATGTCGACGATTTTTTGATCGGCTTTAACAAGTGCCTTTTTAGTTTTTACATCATAGATTGGTCTAGCTTCTGATTTACCTGAAATCACTTGCCATTTTGATTTATCACCATCAAGAACTAAGTCCACCACTCCCAAATGGCTACCCCAATGTCCGGGCATAACAGCAGGCACATGATTAATGTTACCAGTTTTGATATCAGTATTTGGTAATGATTTGAAATCTTCACTAGGAAATATGCCGTGAGAATGACCAAACATAATTGCATTAATACCCTCTACTTGACTCAAGTAGTAAACCGAATTTTCAGCTAATGCTTTATAAGGTTCAGCTGAAACACCAGAATGTGGAATAGCAATAATAACATTAGCGCCTTGTTTTTTCATTTCAGGCACTAATAGTTTGGCCGTTTCTGTAATATCTTTGACGACAACTTTGCCATCAAGATTAAGTTTGTCCCATTGCATAATCTGTGGAGGGACAAAACCAATATAGCCGATTTTAATCGTGTGCTTATTGCCGTTTCTATCAATAACAGGAGTATCTAAGATAATATATTGTGTAAAAAATGGCTTTTGAGTTTTGGCATCATAAACATTAGCGTTGATGTAAGGAAATTTAGCCCCAGAAAGACTTTTTTGTAGAAATTCCAATCCAAAATTAAATTCGTGGTTACCAATATTACCCACACTATAATTAAGTGTATTGAGCGCTTTATAAACAGGATGAATATCGCCATCATTAAAACCCTTCTTTACGGCATAATCAGCCATTGGGCTACCTTGAATTAGGTCACCATTATCAACAAGAACACTATTTTTTACCTCACTTCTTGCTTGATGAATTAAATTAGCAGTTTTTACTAATCCAAAAGAATCAACAGACTGATCTTTGAAATAATCATAATTCATCATGTTTCCATGCAAGTCAGTTGTTTCAATAATCCTTAAATCAACAGTTGCGGCATTAACAACGCCAGATATAAATAGGGTTAAAAAGGGTAAAATTAACTTATTTTTTTTCATGCAAATCTCCTATTATTCTGACAAGTAAATTAGTTAACGGGTATGGCTAGTAACAGCTTCTGATATTCTAAAAATCGTTCAATGATTGCTGGATGATATTTTTTGTCATTAATAAATTTTTTAAGCAATTGTCTATCATCAGATGAAAAACATAAAAGAACTTGCTCAGTTAAACGACTTTTAACCATATCTTCAACAAATGCGGCTTGAATGCCACATAGCGTTATATCAAGCAATTCTAATCGTGAAAATGCAAATATGGATTGGGCGATACTATATTCTTTTTCAATATCAGTACCAAAAATCCCTGCATCATCGGTATTTAAGGTAATGCGAACACCTTGGTCATAAAGTTGCCTTATTGGATGTTGATAAATATCGCCATGCAATTCATTCACTAAAATCCGATTACTCGTTAAAGCAATTTCTAGAGTAATTTTTTTTTCGACCAGCTCACAAATAAGCGCTTTGTTTTCAATGGCACGAATACCATGACCGATTCTGATTGCACCGTGTTTAAGAGCTTGAATAATGCTCTCATCTGAATCAATTTCGCCAGCATGATACGATTTTTTTAAGTTCAGCTGAGTAGCCAACTTATGTGCATCTTTAAAATCATCAAAATGCCCAGCCATTTCGTTACCAGCAATATTAAATCCCGTAATAAAAGGGTGATGATTTTGCTGAATAAAACACAACGTATCATAAACAACTTTAGCGCCTAGGTGTCTAACACCAATAACATGATATCTAACTGTAATATCATAGTCGTTTTGTACTTTTATAATCGCTTTGTCCATGTAGAAAAGAGTTTTATTAAACCTTTCTTTATCCCAAATTAATTTTCCATTAACTTCGGTTGTGCAAATATGATAGGGGGACAAAAATAGCTCGCAATAAATTAACCCTTGTTTAGCATTTCTATTAAGAAAATCGTAAGTAATAGAATAATAATCTTCAGGATCTTTTAGAAAGCTAGAAACGGTATCATATGTATTAATAAATTCTTCAAATTTGGATTCGTCATACAAATATCTACCATTTTTATATTCTTTGGCATTGTATTGACCTGATTTGTAACATAGTGTACTAGGAAAAGGAATATTATTTTTTTGCGCTAACTGATGAGCCATGACAGGGGTAATGCTGCCTTCAACATGTTCGTGCAATATAACTTTAGGTATCATTTGATCGTTCATTAGGTATTTAATCTATTTTTAAATGAGCTAAATTGGCTTTAGTAACATTGGTTTTACTAACAATGACATTAAACGCTTATTAAAAAATTTTTAATAACATGTATATCATTGTTAATTGGGTTATTTTAACTTGATAAGATACTTATCTGCTATATCTTTTGCATCACTTATTTATATTTTTGTGCGGTAAATCAAATTTTTACGATAATTAATTGTTAGTAAAAAGGCAACAAAATGTATTGTTGCCTACATATTGATTAAGTGGGAAAAAGCTCCACCACACAAAGAATAATTAATTAATGATTTAAATAGTTTTTGGATTAGGCTTTTCGTTTTTAAAGATCAACATAAATACAATTGCTAGAACCAAAGCATAACCTGCAAAAATAAGCCAAACTGTTTGCCATTCTGTAACGTTTCCAACTGTATAATAATCGACTACATAACCACTGCCTACCGAACCTAAATAAGCACCGAACCCATTAGTCATGGTCATAAATAATCCTTGAGCACTATTACGAATGGTTGGCGATACCGATTTTTCAACATACATTGAGCCAGATATGTTGTAAAAGTCGAAAGCACAACCATAAACAATCATTGAAAGGAGAAGTAATACAGAACCGAAAAGAGATGGATCGCCATAAGCAAATAAACCAAAACGAGCAACCCAAGCAAGCATACTAATTAGCATAACGTATTTAATACCTAAACGTTTCATAAAAAAAGGTACAAATAAGATAAATGCGACTTCTGACATTTGAGAAATAGACAACAGTATAGAAGGGTATTTAACCACTAAACTATCAGCATATTCAGGGAATCTTTCAAAATCATGTAAAAATGGATTACCAAAAGTATTGGTTATTTGTAAAATACCGCCTAATAAAACCGCAAATAGAAAAAATATAACCATTCGTGGTTGTTTGAATAAAACAATAGCATCTAACCCTAATGCGCTAATGATGTTTTTTTCTTCAGTTTTATTTTTTGTTGTTGGAATCAATGGTAGCAAGAATGAATAAAGGCTGAGTAATAAAGCAGATGCAGCTGCAATATAAAGTTGCATGCTACTCAGTTCTAATTTTAAAAGACTCACAAGCCACATAGCAACAATAAATCCAATGGTGCCAAAAATTCTGATACAAGGGAACTCGGTAATAACATCAAGTCCACGTGATTCTAAGCAAGAATAAGCGATTGAATTTGAAATGGCGATGGTTGGCATGAAAGCTAGGCAATGAATCAATATCACAATCATCATCATGAAAGGAGATGTTACTGAAGCCGCAATAAATAGCGTTAAAGCACCGATTAAATGACAAAGCATATACAAACGGTTAGCAGGTATCCATCTATCCGCTACAATCCCAAGTAAGCCAGGCATAAATAAAGAAGCGATACCCATTGTTCCGTATATTGATCCTACTTCAAGACCAGTAAATTGTAATTTACGTATCATATAAGAACCGAGAGTTATTAACCAACTTCCCCAGATAAAATATTGTAAGAAAAATATAACCCTAAGTTTAAAATGAATATTCATTTATAATTCCTTAATAAACGAGATTTACTATAATCTAATATCTAAATATCAATAAAATAATTATTTGATCAAAATAAAAAATGGCAGATTAACCTGCCATTTTTTTAGTTTTGATTTAATAAAACAGACTCCAGTGCAACAGTGATCATTTCTTTGAACCCTAATTGTCTTTGTTCTGCTGACATTGCTTCGCCTTTTCGGATATGATCCGAAACTGTACAAATAGCCAGTGCTTTTGCACCATATTCAGCCGCAACGCCATAAATGCCAGCAGCTTCCATTTCGACGCCTAAAATATTGTATTTTTCCATAACATCAAACATATCAGGTTCAACACTATAAAAAAGGTCAGCAGAAAAAAGGTTACCAACTTTAACATTCACACCCAATTTTTTAGCTGCATTAACGGCATTACAAGTTAAATCAAAATCGGCGATAGCGGCAAAATCATGATCTTTAAAACGTAAACGGTTGACTTTTGAATCGGTACAAGCACCTAACCCAACAATAACATCCCCCAAGTTGACATTAGGGCTAATTGCACCACATGAACCAATACGAATGATGTTTTCAACACCATAAAATTTAATTAGTTCGGTTGTATAGATTGAACAAGATGGAATACCCATTCCATGCCCCATAACTGAAACCTTTTTATCTTTGTAATAACCAGTAAAACCCAACATGGATCTTACATTAGTAACTTCTGTTGCATTCTCTAAAAAGGTTTCTGCAATGAATTTTGCTCGTAGCGGATCGCCGGGCATTAAAACGGTTTTTGCAAAGGCATTATCAACAGCATTAATATGCGGGGTAGACATTAACTTCTCCTGATATTTGTTTTGAAATCGATATTACTTAAACTTAAATTATTTATTTTTTTATAAAAGATTTACCGTAATCCATTGGCGATAAATCAAAATAATCGGCAACACTCTGTCCTATATCGGCAAATGTTTCACGATGACCTAAAGAGCCAACAGGCACACTATCTCCGTAGACAATGACAGGAATATGTTCGCGAGTATGATCGGTACCTGACCAAGTTGGATCACAACCATGATCGGCGCTAATAATAAGCAGATCGCCAGGTTGGATAAGCGCTAACATCTCAGGAAGACGACTATCAAAATATTCTAAAGCAGCGGCATAACCTGAGACATCGCGACGATGCCCATAAGAAGAGTCAAAATCGACAAAATTAGTAAATACAATCGTATTATCTTTAGCCTGCTTAATTTCTTCTAGTGACGCATTAAATAAAGCTTCAAGACCGGTTGCTTTTACTTTTTTGGTAATTCCAACTTGTGCATAAATATCGGCAATTTTACCAATTGACACTACGGTACCTTGTTTTTCATCAACTAGTTTTTTAATCATCGTTGGTGCTGGTGGTTCAACAGCAAGATCGTGGCGGTTACCCGTACGCACA
Source organism: Gilliamella sp. BG2 (assembly GCF_046635645.1). Taxonomy (NCBI): domain Bacteria; kingdom Pseudomonadati; phylum Pseudomonadota; class Gammaproteobacteria; order Orbales; family Orbaceae; genus Gilliamella; species Gilliamella sp. BG2. The sequence continues at coordinate 26,795 of NZ_JBIDFF010000002.1, read as the reverse complement.
AATTCGCCCGCTTTTTTGCCAACAAAAGGTCTAGCAATAACGCGGCCAATGTTGTAATTACCTTTATTTAGCTCATCACGTGCAATTTCGCAGACTTCATAAAGTTTATCTAAACCAAATGCCTCCTCATGACATGCAATTTGGAATACAGAATCAGCAGAAGTATAAAAAATTGGCTTGCCAGATGCTATATGTTCTTCACCAAGTTCATCAAGAATGACTGTACCAGATGAGTGACAATTACCGAGGTAACCAGGAAGTTTTGCACGAGAGACAATTTTATCTAAAAGATCTTGAGGGAAGCTATTAGTGGTATTAGTAAAATAACCCCAGTCAAAAAGAACTGGCACGCCAGCTAATTCCCAATGTCCTGATGGAGTATCTTTACCTGAGGAAATCTCGCTTGCATAGCCATATGAACCAATAATTTCACCTTCAGTTTGCATACCTTTAGGATAATGACCAGTTGATTCATACGCCGCTTCGATTAAGCCTAATTTGCCTAAATTAGGTAAATTTAATGGACCACTACGACCATGCTCAGCTTTACCTAAAGCACAAGCTTCAGCAATATGTCCTAAAGTATCAGCACCCTCATCGCCATATTTATTTGCATCTTCAGCGCCACCGATACCAAACGAATCTAGGATCATAATAAAAACTCTTTTCATAATTTCCTCTAACTAATAAGCAAAACTTAATTTGTGTACAATCTTTTTTATTAGAATTCTGGTTATAATTTATAAAAACATCGCTTAGTTAGCTATAATACACGATAACAAAAAACAAAAAAGATTTAAGCGTTGCTTTAGCTGAATATTTGTATAAATAATGTGATTAATTTGATCTTAGTCATATTTTTGTATATCAAAAAATTTATAAAACATTTTTTTAAGTGTAGAAATTAGTCATGCTGTTTACACTATTTTGAGAAAAAAACGTAATGAATATACATAAAAAACAAAACATTCTGACTTGGAACATTCTTATTTATAATTCTGTTTATCTGCATTTATATTTTATATAACAGAGCCCAAATTTATTTAACACAATTTAATTAAGGAGTGACTGATGTCATTTGTCAATGCCTATGTCTCAGACGAAGATGCCAAAAAATATGATTTAGATAATTTATGGAATAAGTACCGCCGCTTTGGTACCAAAATGCCTGAACTATTTACCGACTTATATCCGATACAATTTGCTTGGGAAATTGTGTCAATGAACCCGAGTAATTTACCTAGTATGTCGAAGGCGGATTTATTAACCATTTTGAAAGAGGCATTAGCTGTCTATAAATGTAGTGGAATTAGAGATTTATAAGCTAATAATAAATTATTTTTTAAGTTTAATTTGTAATAATCTTTATTTAATCTGACAGGTAATTATTACTCATCGGGAGCATTTTTCAGATAAAAACCGATGAGTAACTTATGTTGATAAGTTTGTTCTATCTCAAATCAATCAATACCTAGCACCATTCGCCCATTCTTAGTTGCCACATTAATCACATTGTCTAAATCGGTATAACGGCATCCTGTTACTAACAATTTAAGTTCTTCCCACATATTACCCGTTGAAAATGGTAACATATAATCACTAACATTATCTGTGCCAATAGCAACAGGAATACCAGCAGCCGCCAGTTCATCAACAGGGGTTAATGAGTTACGAGTAGGGCCTTGTTCTTCACGACGAGGGCTATCGATCCAAGCAAAAGGACAAGCAATAACCATCATTTTGGCCTCTTTCATTTTTTTGTAGAGTTTTTGGCGATATGCTAAACTATGCGCGGTGATAGAAATGCTATGGATAGCAACAACTCGCCCGTGCATACCATGCTCAAGAGTTTTATCGGTAAGTTGTTCTGTTTCGATTTCATCTTGTGAGTTAAATTGGTCAACATGTACATGTACCATTTTGCCTAATGATTTACCTGTTTGCATTAACACATCAAGATGTTTAAGTCCCATACCTTCACCATGATCACGCTCATCTCGACGTGGTAAACCGCCAATAATATCAACTAAATCAGCCCCTTTATCAAACCAATAACGTGCTTCTTTATCAATAACACCTTTAAGTGTTTGATTAACTAATTTTATGGTGATGTCATTTTTATAAGTTTCTCGTGCTCTTAAGGCACCTTTAATTGCTCGTTCTTCAGCAATAGGATCAATATCAACAAACGATCCCATGGCACTTACACCTTGCTCAATCATACGCTCAACCGCCATACTAAAATGGCGATAGTAATCATCTTCGCTCATTGATGCTTTGACTTTATCTAATGTATCCCATTTTTCAATTAAAGTCTGTTTTTGATAGACATCAAAACTATCAACCGAAATAGTAAAAGCACGATCAGCATGCATATGTGCATTAACCCATCCGCCTTTTTGCTTAATATTATTCATTAAATAGGCTTTTAAACTTTGGTCTCTTGTGGTTAATAACATGTTTTTATGTTCAATCATAATATGCCTCTACAATTCAATCTAAATGAAGTTGATAAAATCGGACGCAATAGGCAAAAAAAATCCCCCAAAAAGGAGGATAAAATGGAATCAATAATATTAATGATTAAGATTACTGAGTTACAATTGATCATTGCGCCTACACCGTATCGATAAAAAATTGCAGAAATTCTAACCAAAATATTTTTAATAGCAAGTACTATAATTTATAAAATATATAAATAAATGAAATGGTTAAAGTATTATTTTTTAGATTTCTTACTTCAAAAAATAGTTTTTAATAAAGTTAATTACCAATAAATTAAGAAATAAAATCATAACTAATTATTTAATAACAATAATTAGTTGTCACAAAAATGAGATTATTAACCTTAAATACTGCTTTTTGATATTAGCAGTAGCAAGCGTATACTACACAAGCAACTTATTTTGAAATATAGGTAGTCTACTGACATGAGTCAATTAAATATTATTGCCAGAATCACAGTTAAACCAGAATTCTATGACGCATTTCAGCCAATTTTTAAACCTCTAGTAGCAGGTAGTTGAGCTGAAGCAGGCTGTTTACGCTATGAACTTAATCAAAGTATAGATAATTCAAATATCTTCATAGTGGTCGAAACATGGGTATCACAGCAGGCAATTGATTTTCACAACACAACGCCACATTTTGTTGAATTTGCCAACTTTGCTAAAGAACATACTGATAGATTAGAGATTAATATTGCCAAACAAGTAATATAACTTAAAAGATGATAGTAGCTAACATTTGGGGTTAACTACCATATTAATTAATCAAACAGTTCGATTTTTATATTCCGTGAATCACTTCGACCCATATCGTCAAGCACTAAAATTTTAAAAGTCCCGCTTTGTGTTGGGATCCAGTTAAGAGCCTTCCGTGGCTCGGTTTGCCCAATAAAACTGTTATTAACAAACCAATAAAGTGATTTAACATCACCATCACAATTAGCAGTAAAACTAATTTGTTCATTTTTTTGTTTAGTGGTTCTAAATTGATAAACTACATTTTTAAGAGGCGAAGTTATTTTTGGCGGTTCGCCTAAAAAATTTTGTGATGAATGACAATGTTTTGTTGATGGTGGCGCTTTTTTAGCAATCCCGGCTTTAGCAAAAACAGCGGCTAAATCTGACGGCCAATATTCAAAAACAGCTAAGTGAGAGGTTGCTAAATCATAAGGAGGACAAACAGCTTTACCTGTTTGATTGTCGACCATAACGGGTCTAAAAATGGTATCGGGATTAATTGGCGACACACCCGGAATAAACCACGTTTTACCTTTTGCCTTGCACCATTGAGTCAGTAGATTGCCACTGGTTAGACAAATATCGATACGCTTTAAATTTGGAGGTAATGGGCGATTAGGTTCACGCAAGTTAGGATAATAAGCGTTAATACTTTCAACGATATTAAAAAAGAGCGGTGTGGCGGCATCGACGCCTACAAAGGCATTATTACCACTACCATCAAAGTTACCAAGCCAAACCACCATAGCATAGTTACCAAAAGTTCCAGCTGTCCAAGCATCACGAAATCCCCATGATGTACCTGTTTTCCAAGCAACGGGCACCACCTTTTTTTGCATTTTGCTAAGTACATCTTGTGGGCGGGTATTTTGTTTCAACATATCAATGGTCATAAATGCTGCTTGTGGACTTAACAGCTTTTGTGGTTCGGGTGAGTCGTCGGCTTCAATAAATTGCAATGGCTGCCAACGACCTTCGTTGGCTAGCATGGCATATAACCCGACTAACTCTTGTGCACTAACTTCACCACCACCTAACACTAAAGATAAACCATAATGCGACTCATCGGCGAGTTTTTGGATATGGGCATTGACCAAAAATTGATAAAAAGAGGGATTATGTAATTTAGAGGCCACCGATACAGCAGGAATATTACGGCTATGAATTAATGCATCGGTTGCCGAAATAGGGCCACGAAAATTACGATCAAAGTTTTCTGGCGTGTATGAACCAAAATCAGTGGCCACATCTTTTAAAATTGTACGAGGATGTAAAACACCTTGGTCAATACCAAGCGCATAAATAAACGGCTTAAGTGTAGATCCGGGTGAGCGTTTAGCAAGTGTACCATTAACTTGACCTTGAATAGAATTATTAAAATAATTAGCCGAGCCAATCAGTGCCTTAACCTTCATTGTTTGGGTATCAACCAAAATTATCGACGCATTATTAATACCTTTTATGCGATTTCGCTCAATAAACAAATTGACTTGCCGACTAATGATTTTTTGCAGATTATTATCTAACGTAGTTTTAATTTCTTGAGCATCGCTTTGCTGTTGTTGAATGATTTGATTAATAAAATGCGGTGCACCAAAAGGCATTCGTTCTGGTTGACGCAAAACCAACTTTTGCGAAAAAAGAGCGACAATATTGCTATCAACAAAATATTTTTCTTGCCAACGCTCAAATAATTGATTTCTTGCTTTAACTAACGCTTTGCCAGCAAATCCGGTTTTTCGATCAACTCGATATGTTGGTGATTGAGGTAATACCACCAAAGTTAACGCCTCGGGCAAATTGACTTGTGAAGGTGGTTTATTAAAATAGATAAATGACGCAGCACCAATACTTTCAATATTGCGACCAAAAGGGGCATAATTTAAATACGCTTCTAAAATATCATGTTTAGAATACATCAACTCTAACTGTATAGCCCTAGCAATTTGATGCAACTTCCCACCAATGGTTTTAGTATTTAACCGCCAATGCATTCGCGCAAGTTGCATGGTAATGGTTGAAGCACCTTGACGATTTCCACCACCAAGATAGGTTGCTCCAAAAGCCCTAATTAGACTAAATGGATTAAAGCCAACATGATAATAAAACCACTGATCTTCGTGCAGTAACAAACCATTAACAATATCAGGCGAAATATCTTCTAAAGGTGTCCATAAACGATAACGATCATCATTGGCTAATGTCATTCGAATTAGCTGGTTATTATTATCATAATAGCGCTTTGAAAAAGTAAGTGATTCAGAAAGAGGGGCATGAGGTAACAAACGAATAATAAGGATCGCAATAAATAATAGTAACAAAGCCATTAATTTATTTTGATGACGAATAATAAACCTAAACATATTTAGTCAAAAGCTTAAAACGCATGTATTAAAAAACACCACCAATGCATTCACATCGGTGGTGGTTAAATTACATTTTATCAACAGTCTTAATGCCTAGCATATCAAGGCCAGTTTTAAGTGTTTTAGCTGTTAAAGAAGCTAATTTTAAGCGACTTTGTTTCAGGTTTTCGTTTTTGGCTGCTAAAATAGGGCAGTTTTCATAAAAACTTGAAAACAGCGTTGCAATTTCATAAAGATAAGCACAAAGCACATGCGGTGTACCTTCGCTTGCCACGATTGAAATAGTCTCATCAAATTGAATTAAACGAGTTGCTAAAGCACGCTCTTTATCAGATTCCAAACTAATATTAGCTGTTAAGCTATCTTCAGAAATATTGGACTTTTTAAAAATTGATAACACACGGGTATAAGCATATTGCAAATAAGGTGCGGTGTTGCCTTCAAATGACAACATATTATCCCAATCAAAAACATAATCAGTAGTCCGATTTTTAGAAAGATCAGCATATTTAACTGCACCAATAGCCACCGCATCGACAATTTTTGCAAGCTCACTTTCAGAAAGATCTGGATTTTTGCTGCGAATTAAAGTTGTTGCACGCTCACACGCTTCATCTAGCAAATCATTTAATTTAACAGTATCGCCAGAACGGGTTTTAAACGGCTTACCATCTTTACCTAACATCATACCAAACATATGGTGTTCAAGCTTTAATGATTCTGGTACATACTTAGCTTTGTGAACAATAGCCCAAACTTGCTCTAAATGTTGATGTTGGCGGGAATCAGTATAATAAAGAATACGATCGGCATGTAACGTTTCGTAACGGTATTTAGCACAAGCAATATCGGTTGTTGCATAAAGGTAGCCACCATCACGTTTTTGGATGATAACACCCATCGGTTCGCCTTCTTTGTTTTTATACTCATCAAGAAAAACAACAATCGCCCCTTCACTTTCAACCGCAAGCCCTTTCTGTTTTAAATCGGCAACAATATTAGGTAGCATGCTGTTATAAATGCTCTCACCCATGGTGTCTTCAAGCGATAACGTAACATTTAAACGTTTATAAGTGGCAATATTTTGCGTCATGGTAATATCAACTAGCTTGCGCCACATATCACGACAATATTCATCGCCACCTTGTAATTTCACTACATAATTACGGGCTTTTTCGGCAAACACTTCGTCTTCGTCATAATGTTTTTTAGCGGCGCGATAGAATGACTCTAAATCTGAAAGATCCATATCATTGGCATGTTCATTTTGCATCTTTTCAAGATACGCAATTAACATACCAAATTGTGTTCCCCAATCACCAACATGGTTGGCACGAATAACGTTATGCCCTAAAAACGATAAAACGCGAACGCTAGCATCACCAATAATAGTTGAACGCAAGTGTCCAACATGCATCTCTTTGGCGACATTAGGCGCCGAATAATCAACTACTATAGTTTGCGGTTTGGCGGGTAAAGTAATATTAAGCTTATCACCACTTAAAGCAACTTCATTTTGCTCAGCAATCCAGCTATTTTTCAAAAAGATATTAATAAAACCAGGACCTGCAATTTCAACTTTTTCGGCGATATCATCGATATCTAAATGTTGCAAAACAGCTTGGGCAAGATCGCGAGGTGGCATACCAAGTTTTTTGGCAACTGACATAATGCCATTAGCTTGGTAATCACCAAATTGTGCTTTGTTTGATTGCTTAATTAAAGCGTCACAGTTCTTATCTGCACCTGCCATAATCATAGCTTGCGAAACACGTTGCGTTAATAATTGTTGAATATTCACACTAAACCTAACCAATTATAATAAAATGCCCAATATAATACCGACAAAGTGATGAATTGTCACTGATCGCATAAAAAGGGAGGGATCCTTTTTATTAAAAAGAGTGTAAAAAATCAAATAAAATTGATGCTACAGCCAAAATGTTTTAATCAAGCTTTAGTTTTCATCAAAAAACAAAAATATAATGTAATTGTTTGATTTTTCTAAAAAACACCATTTATAAAAACTTCAATAAAATCAATGATCTACCTGAGCAATTTTAGAGCGGAAAAATACTCTCACAACACTGTGTAAGATCAATATGAATTTATGTCCTGACTAATATTGACAAATACCCACTTGGAAAAAGAGATAAAAATGGATACTAAATACAGGCTAAATTGAATAATAAATAAGCGTATTGTAACACGTTAGAAGGTATTTTTTATCAAATTTGAATTGGTTGTCCGTGATGAGATATTTCAATAAAAAACTCACGAAAGGGTCATATTGCTAGTGTCTATAAATATCGTCAATTGGTATAACGATATTAGCATGTTGTATGATACGGTTAAAAATATAAAGAAGGATCATGATGAATACAAAAGCTCAACATCTCCGAGTAATATTTTTATTGCACATTTCTTTTAAAAACATATCTGAATAAGAGCTTAAATTATCTTGATTTTTACCAAGCGGGTATTTTTTCCCTAATTTGAGCAGCCAATCACTAAAATGATGTAAAAATAATTTATTATCATTATCGATTTCAAATATTGCAGAATCAGAATAAGAATCAACTAATAAATCTAATATCTCCAAAAAAGCTTTATCATTTTTTAAAATCTCATCAACTATAATGCTTGAAGATATTTTATTATGTCTATTATCTGAGATAACGTTAAAATAGTTGGACCATTTTTTATATTATTTAATATTTGTTGGATCATAGCATTTATCTAAAAATTAACATCTCATTCTATTTATATAGTAGATGAATTTTGTACTTTTTGAACAATTTTTAGAACGATAATTACAGATGTAATATAATTGGGGAATTGATATGATTAATATAGATAATTTTTATGACTACGAAAAAAAACTGACTGATAAAGATTTAAATGCTTGTGAACAGAAGTTAGGTATCACAATTCCAGATTCTTTAAAACAGCTTTACCTTAATTGTAATGGCGGAATGGTATATAAAGATATTTGGAAAACAACTGTTCCTCCATACAAACTTCAAGTTTTTAATTTTATTCCTATAAAATATAATAAAGCATTTAAAAATGACCCAGATTTTATCATGGAAGGTATTGCCTTCAAACATTGGGACGATAAAAAGTTACCTAAGGAGCTGTTACCTTTTGCTCGCGATTTAAGCAATGGTTTTTTGTGTATAAATATTAATACTGGTGCGATATATCAATATCTCAGACTAGAATGGGACGATACTCTAAATACAGAACAAAATTTTAAAAAAAATAGCATTTATTTATCTGATTCATTAGAAAATTTTTTGAATTCCTTAACTTATGATGAAGAGCAAGATCAAGAAGAAACCGTTGAAGATATTTCTGCATCGATATTAATAATGGAAAAATATACTACTATACTCTTGACACATGGTCAGGCAATTTATCTTTAACGGATAATCAAGATAAGAGTACTCTTTTTCTATGCAATAGCTTTAATGAATTTATTTCTAAATTAGTGTGTGAAGATGATCTAGATGATTTATATGGTTTATAAATAATAGCCGTCAGGTTAATCTGCTCCCAGTTGGTATTGAAGACAATATTTATACATAAAAATTGGCTTATATTACAATACTTTCAGGTATTATGCTCCAGATATTGTCCACTTTGTTCAGCTTGATCCGTTTTAGGTTTTTAGTCAGGTTTAACCTGTGTCAGTGTGTGATGGATTGGCTTGAAACCATCAGTGGGATTGAATAGTGGTAATGATAAACGGAAAAGGAATAGAGGCTTCTCATCAAGTTAAATATGAGGTATTTATGGCTTTGGATTTTATGGCATCAAAAAATGAAAAGAAAATAGATGAAAGCACACCAGTATTTTCATTTAGTAAATTTGATTATGATAAATTACTCAATAATGCGAAACCATTAAGTCAGTATCCAATAATAAAAAAAATTGATGATTATTATGCTGATACTACCATTTTATATGGTGAAATTCAGCCTTTGATAAAGGAATTAAAAAGTCTTATTAAAACAAAAAAATTACATCTTGAAACAATTATTCATTTCATTGATTTTCTGGAAAAATCATTCAATGATGGTTTAAATATATATGTATACTGTGACTAGGTGTTTTTATTAATACCTCAAAGTAAAAATTATGTCATATATTCATGGAAACTAAAATGGAAACCATATTCAATATTAAATATAAAAATCCTATAGACGATATTGATAATGATATAGATGATGAACTAACTCATTTTCAATATGCATTGGAAGAATTGAGAAGATATGTTGATTGTGAGTTTTTTATTAAACTGAAAGAAACTTACAAAGTAAATATTGATCTTTATCCTGATATAACAGTATGTTATGAAGAAATAGTTAAGTCAATCAAACGAGTAAAAAATAATTGGACAGGCAAAGATGATATTTGGTTTTGTGAGCAAGGTTCAGATTTTTACTTCTATTATGACATTAATGATAAAGGTGTAGAACTTGAATATAAGAAGGGACCAGATGTAGGTATATATAATGGAAAAATTCCTGATATGAAACTTTCTATCAGTAAAATAGAGTATGTACAGGTTTGGGAAACATTATTTGAAAAATTATCTATGCTTATTGAAGAAAAACTTAATAAAAAAATTAATTTACCCTTTTAATAATATTTAAAGGTATTTAATTTTTTGTAAAACCTAAAAACATTAAATTTTTACAAGGAGGCCCTCAAGGAACTGCAAATTAGTGTAAAATCCAAAAAAAGTGGTAAAATTTGTTACAAAAAAATTATTCTATTGATTCTAATATCTGTCGTGTAATATGGGTATGACGACACTAAAGGAACAGGGCATAGCTCTTTGCTCCATATAAGCATTAAACGTTCAAATGGAACAATGGTGAGTATCGATATAGATGAATAACTTTTCAATTGAACATTTAATTTCTGTCATAGAAAAAGGCAAGGTTAGAGGATTTGATGAAGTAAAGGAAATAGATGGTGAATGCTATTTATTCCAATACGCACTGAAAAAGAAAAATGGATTATATAATACGTATTTTTTCTATATCATAGAAAAAAGATGGAAATTATTGAGGATTATGGTACAGAAGAAATTAAAGAATTCTCAAATATAATCGATGCTTTTAATTATTTTAAATCATTGGATGTCAATGTTGAGCATTTTGGGAGTATAAAAGGAACTTTGCCGTTTTAACCAAAGAAATAACTTCAAACTATTCTTCTTTAATTAAATCATTTGATAATCAAAAGGCACCACAAGTATCAATTTTAAAGTTGATATTTAAAAATAGAAGCTGACTTACACAATGATTTCATGGGAACTCTCATTTTGATATAAGCAAATTTCTTTAGTTAGGTCTTTAATGAAACATTAAAAATTTCAACAACGGATGTTATTTATAAAAGTGGCCGTGATATGTAGAAGAATAATCAAAATGAATTTTAAATGATTTTATCAGTAAGAAACTTTGTTAAATAATTTCTATTACGGAGTATGAATATTATGCTTGTTAAAGGTAATCTTTATCCAATAAAGGATATTATCTCTTATGTGAAAAGCAATATTGAAAGAGGTGATGATTTTTGTCTCTATAGTGAATCTGATGAAGAATTGCTAAGTAATAAAAGTTATTACATTGATGACTATCCAGATGTAGATGATAATGGAAAAGAAATTTATCCGCCTCTTGTGTTAAAAAAGAAACTAAACTATCTTTACTCAGGTCAACAATTTGCTGATGTAGTCGATTCAGTTATAGATCAGAAACCTTCAGCTACTACAAATGAATTTATAAAAGCATTAAATTATTATTCTGAATATGACAATTTTTTAGATCTCTAATTTATTAAATTTCTGCAATAATATAAATTATTCAAATAACAGGGATATATTTGGCCTTAGCCTCGTTTTTATGGCGATGGCCACCAGCACCAGATAAGTATCATCATCCGATATCAAACATACCATCGGCGCAACCTGATGCAAACCGTGAAATATTGTGGGAATGCAGCTTTCAGTTATGGGGAAATCCATGGGAATTAAACCGGAGAGTCTTAATATGCTAGATAAAGAATTACTTGATATTTTTGGTCAAAAGCTCATTAGTCGTGTTAGAGATCAGTCAATTTTTGAATTTGAAGGAATGGTTCAAGGTAAAATTAAATCTGCAAATATGGTTAAATTAAATAATGAATTAAAAATATTTGATAAACATCAGATTGAAATTTTAAAAAAAGTAGTACTGACTGCTATTGATAGTGTTATTTACAATACATTAGATATGCTAGAACAAAATGAAGAAAGTATAAGATTATTAATATCTCAAGAAGGCAAAAATGAAAAAAATATTGTTGATATCAGTGATGGTTTATCAGGTGAACTATTCACAAAAAAAGGCTGGGTAGAAAAATTTAGTAAATATAAATAATTATTATCTATTAGTAGTATTTTGTTTTATAGCTATACAAGTTGGTGCAAAGGGCGGATTACAAATGAGATAAAACGAGTCAATTGGCACATAAACTAACAGTGGAACAGCATATTTATTATAATTATTATAAAAATAAATAGACGTAGGGAAATGCATCACAGTAGTTTATAGTAAAACTAAATAGCAGTCAGCGACAGTGTAGTAGCTTAGATTTAAACTTCCTTCTAAGCCATGGAGAGTTTCATGACTTTTGATGATGAAATAAAAATTAAACTTTCTCAATTATCAGAACCAGCAGAGTTGATCGATAACTGGGAAAATATTGCATACCAATTATCTAATTCGTTTGAGTGGAAAGGAACCAAAATTGATTGGTCAAAAACTCTTAAACACAAAAGTAATCAACTTTTTGGAAGCTATTTTAATTGGTTATTTACAATAAAAAAATTTATTATAGATAATGATATATCCGCTAAAATTAGAGAAAGCGGAGATATTTACTATATAAATGATTCATCTTTAAATTTTGCAGTACATTTAAAATTTAATCAATTTGATAGTTTTCTAGCTTTTGCTGTAGAAAGCATCCCTCAACATCATTATTTTTTTGATTCTTTAAATAAATGGTGTCTTGTTATAAGTTCTGAGGGATTTATCGATTTTGGATTATCACTAAAAAAGTCTGTTTAATTTTATTATTTGAAACCCAGATATAGGTAAATTTACTCAGCTAGACCTGATTGGGTTATTGGGTAGATTTAATCTGTTTCTGTATGCGCCTAATTCTCTAACGTGAATTAATCGATTAGCAAAGAAAGTTTGGTTGTATAAAAAACGGCAAAGTCTATAGAGTTATTAGACAAGATGAAAACATAACTTTTGGACTTTTTTAACTAAACTCGAATAATATATGGTTGCAGGACATGTAACTAATTAGGTATTTTATGAACATTATAAATTCTGATGTTAATGAAAAGATTATCGACGTAGTTGGAAAAATTAGATTATTAAATAAGTTAGATGAAAAAACAATGAATGATCTCTATTCTTCACTAGATGAAATGGTAACTAATTATAAAGAAAAAGATTTTATTTCAAAGGAATTAGCATATAATCTTTTAGTCCTGCATGATAACTTAGAAGGTGCTTTAAAATTTGGCTCTTATGAAGACATGAAGTATATAAGTAATATTAATTCAAAAGTAAGCGAATATATTGAAAAAATATTTTTAAGTTAAAAAGAAAAACTGAAATTAAATTAGGTTGGCTAATAGTACTACCACTATGACGCTGCACACCACCTGAGCAAAGTCCGCATAGAACGACTGTCCAGAAGAACTGCCCGATGCGAACGGCGAAATACTGAGGAAATGCAGTTTTCAGTTATGGGGCAGGGGTATTCAGGAAATTGAGTATGAATCAATATAGCAAGATTTTATTAGATATCAGAGATAGTATTTAGATAAGGTCTGGATTACATTATAACACTGAAAGACCGCATGAGGCATTAAATAACATAACATCGATTGGGTATAAAACACCAAAACAAGCAGCTTAATTTTCTACGTAAGTTGTGTACTAAGTCTAGAGGTATTTACAAATTTATTTTCTGAAAAGAGCTGGTATTCCTGAAAAAAAACAGATAGATTTTATAAAAAATTAGCAAATGTTGTTAATGGAGATATCATGCAACAAGTATATGAACTTATACCTTCATCAAATGAAAATAGTGGTATCAAATTTGGAGGAGGTGCATTTATTGATGGCAAGTGGCCCCAAAATCCATTAGGTGAAAATTTAACATTATTATTCACAATTGATAATGATAAATTATCTGATTCTATTAGTGGAATTAATCTTCCTAAAGATAAATATATTTCCGTATTTTCAACTTATAATGAAAATAGATATTTCTTAGACGATATTGTTTATTTTGGTGATGATGCAGAACTCGATCACTTAAAATCAGGATTTACAAGAGTAACGTTAACAGGCATATCAAAGCTATGCGAAAATAGTAATAGCCTTGCTCCTCAATATCTTGAATTAAAAAAAACACAATTAAAGAATAGTGATTATCCAACATTTTCTTTTTTGTCTAATAAAATACCCAAGGGAATTGTTGCTTGTGAAAAATTAATGCAACAATATGATTTTATTGGTCAATTATATTCATCAGATATTCCAGTTCATGATGGTGGAGCATTATTTTTATCTGATGCTATTGGGTATTTATTTTTAAAAAAGAAAATTGATGATTTTAATAATGCGGGTCTTTTTTTTGTTCAAATGGCATAATTATTTTAACATAACTATCTGACAGCATCGAAAAGTATTATACCCTCTCTGGTGCTAAATACCAGTTTAAAAACGGTCGCAAAATCCGTCTGCAATGCAAAGCCAGGAATAAAAGCATAGCAAAAAGCAGTAGAAAATTAAGAATGACTAGAGTATATGTAACTGATAATGATGGCAATAACATTCACAATATACGTGTTCCAAATGAGCGCAATACTCGAGAGCTAATTGAAGATATTTTTGGTGAAGGTTTTTCACATAATAAACTACACCCTAAAACTGTAAACTGAGGCTATGAATATCATAGAATTCCAGAATCTACAGTTCCATTCGATAATGATCTTCAACATATAAAATGGTATGACTGGCAGACTAAATAAGGGGCAGACGGACATGTATTTTATGATATATGGAATTAATTTATGGACCTATTATTTTCGACATATACCAATTTTTTTGGTACAAACATTGAGAACGATAAAGCAATAGAAATTAGAAAAGTTATTATTCATACTTTCAGAAAACCTTTTGTTAAAAAAGATATAAAGACTCATGGTCCTTTATGGAATCACTATATAGCGCCAAAAGGGGCGATTGATATTACTAATCTTGATATAGATAAAAATATACAGGGTTATGTATTAGTCGATGGAAAAGGAAAAAATATGTACTTATTTTTATCTTCTTTGAAAAACTTTTTATCATATCTTGAAAATAGAAATGATGGTTTATTTCCTGCTATCTATTTTGTTAATAAAGACTTTACCTTTTGTCTTGGAGAAAATGGCGAAAGAGGAACAATGCAACCTATTTATGTTTATAAAGGAGGGGAAATCTAATAAAATATCGATATATGTGCCAAATAAAGAGAAATAGCAAACAATTGAAGGGCTGAGCCTAATCGTTTCTCAAGAGCTAGATTTAAGTATACTAGATTTAAGTATACTAGATTTAAGTATAAGGGTGATGGATATCAAATATATGGACATGGCACGGATTTTTCCGCGGAAGCCAAATGGCTAACATCTAACTTAGCAAATGGTCTAATGGCTTGTATTACCAATACCTTAAATAAGCAGAATCATAGAACTGATGTAATATGGGAACCTTTTCGTAGTAACAATAATGGGGCTCAGATTTTATTAAATGGATCAGGATATTAATTTATGAACGAGAATATACTATACAATTTTTTGAAAAATAAACCATCCTTTTTAGATTATGATGATGAACTAAAGCTAATGGATATTATGACTAAACTACCTATGAGTTGGCTCATTAAAAATAAAGATGAATTTATTTGTGCTTTAGACCAATTACATGACTCACATACGATAGGTAGTGGATTTTTATATCAAGAGGAATGTGACGATATTATATTTGATAATTTTTGTGAATGGCTAAAAGAAGTAAATAATAAAACTGGCATAGCGACATTAATCTATATTAAAGATTTGAGTTCGGAAGGACTAGATGAATTTAGAAAAAATCTTAGAAAAGATGAAAATACAGATAAGTAAGATCTAAATAATGTTAGATCTAAATCTTTATACGTCTTGAATTGGTATTCAGGGGTGTTATTATCATAATTTATTAAGAAAAATGTTTAGTCAATAAATATTTAACAAAATAAAAGGCTATTCATTAATACTAGAAAGTACCGGAAGAACTAACCGATGCAAACGGCGAATTACTGTGGGAATGTAGCTTTCAGTTATGGTGAAAGCGGATTCATGAAATTGAACATGAATCAGTAGAGCAAAACCTCAGATATCAGGGACAATATTTAGACCGAGAAACTGGCTTACATTACAATACCTTTAGGTATTATGATCTGGATATAGGTAGATTTACTCAGCCGGATCTGATTGGGCTGTTGGGTGGCTTGAATCCGTATCAGTATGCACCTAATGGTTTATTGGGTGGAACTGTGGGGGGCTGCTTGTCCAAATCATTGTAATGGAAAAAATACGATGGATTAGCTCATAATAATTTTATTGACAATATTATTAAGGATGCTAAAAATCACGGTGCTAGAACCATCCGAAAGTAGATATTAAAAGGTAATGTAGTTGGTAAAAATAGACCAGATATTCAATTTGATTTAGATTGTAAACACCATAATATTGAAGTGGATACAATATTAAAGGGTAGCCTTGGACATCAAAATATAATTCCAAGACTTGATCCTAATGCCAGAAATACATTTTAGTTAATTGACGATTCAGGAAATATTTTAAATGGCTTTTCAAGATATGAATAAGATGTTAGCGTTTTCCATAGTTAATAGTAATCTCACAGAGATTGAAAGTATTATTCAGAATGGATTAAACTGGTTGTATGAGCCTCAAAAAAGTAGAAAACTAATTGAAGAAATACATTTGAATATTCAAAAAGGTGGCTATTTCCCACCAGTAGGAGCTTTTTATTATTCATGTGTGAATGATAATAAATTAATCTTTGTATCTAATTTATCTGATGGTTGGGATTCCTTACTTTATTGTATAACGGAAGCAAACCATTCAAGCTATCTATCATTTAGGATACTAAGTGGAGCTTACCCTTTAATAGAGATGAGTTTTACTGATTCTGGAGAAACTGTCCGCTTAGTTAGGGCAATGAAAGAAGATAAATGGCTTTTTTATGAAAAAGGTGATCTTTTGTGGTTTGAAGACAAAGAACAATATAATAAAAAGCGAATTAGAGATAGGGTTACCTATGATCTATTACTTTCATATTCAAAAAAGAATGATATCGACTTTTCTTCCTCTAATTTTTTTAAAACAAAAAAAGAATCATTATGGGTATATACAATACGATAGTTTTAAAATAGCGAAACAATAAAGGTTACTAGCACAGCTGTAAAAGTAAGCTTTACCTAACCCACGAAGGCAAACACTACAACCGTACCTGTTCCTGTGGGACTGTTTAAGGATAGCTTAGGAAACAGGCCGAATTATCCTACCAGCTTGTATTCCTATACTAACCTGAACGGCAGCCAGAAAGAACTACCAGATGTGAATGGCGAAATACTGTGGTAATGCAGCTATCAGATTTGGGGTAAGG
Source organism: Gilliamella sp. BG2 (assembly GCF_046635645.1). Taxonomy (NCBI): domain Bacteria; kingdom Pseudomonadati; phylum Pseudomonadota; class Gammaproteobacteria; order Orbales; family Orbaceae; genus Gilliamella; species Gilliamella sp. BG2. The sequence continues at coordinate 9,380 of NZ_JBIDFF010000002.1, read as the reverse complement.
GCATTCATGAAATCAAACACGAATCATTAGAACAAAACCTTAGATATCAGGAACAATATTTAGACAGAGAAGACAGCTTATGTAAATACCCCAAACTTAGTACACAACTCACGTAGAAAATCATGCTGCTTGTTTTAGTGTTTTATACTCAATATTTACGGCACAGCTCTTTAACCGGAATACCCGCTTCAGCTTCTTTTAAAATAGCCACGATTTGATGTTCAGTCATTTTTTTCATAATTAAATCCTCTGAGGGTTAATGAAGAGAATTTTCTACTTTTGGCTGTACTATTTTAGGGGATAGTTACAGATTCATTACAATTTAAAGGTTATTTATTCATAGTTCTCTTTTTTAATAGCTGAATCCATGGATTTCCATTTTCTAATAGTTGCTTATCTACTGAAAAATCGGCACTCGATTCAATAAGATGTAATAGTGACCAAGCTAATCCATAACTTTCATCATTACCAAAGAGTGTAATTAGTTTAGTCGCTTCTTCATTTGATAAAGGTGGTTGAATGCTATGTAAAATATTCTGATATTTCTGAATAAAGTCAATATCAGAACTTTCCTCTGAAGAAGGCAAAGGCCCCATTTTAATAAGTTCATTAACAGATCGTCTCATAGAATCTCCAAATCATTTTTTCATTAATTCTGGATAGTTTGTTTTGTAATATTTAATAATATCTCGAATACCCTCATCATATTTAGAGCCAACAATATTTCTTATATCTTTAATATCTTTTGCAAGTACTTGCCGGAATGATAATCCAAAGTCCTGTACCTTAGTTATCGCACCTTTGTATCCATAAGTCCTTGTTAAATAGTGTTCTGATTCGGTTATTACAAGTGCGCCACCATCTGCTTTTGAAGTAAATCCTGCCGCAGCTTGAGGCATATGGTGAGGAGTCAATTTATCACCTTTAACCCCACGAGCATTTAGTTTACTAAATTTACCACCTTCACCAGCTTTTACAGGTTTACAAGATGTTAACCCCCACGGATCAATCCAAGTCAACCCATTAGGCGCATACTGATACAGATTCAAGCCACCCAGCAACCCAATCGGGTCTGGCTGGGTAAATCTACCTATATCCGGATCATAGTACCTGAACGTATTGTAATGTAAACCAGTTTCTCTGTCTAAATATTGTCCCTGATATCTGAGGTTTTGTTCTACCGATTCATGTTCGATTTCATGAATCCGTTTTCCCCACAGCTGAAAGCTGCATTCCCACAGTATTTCACCGTTTGCATCGGTAAGCTCTTCCGGACAGCCGTTGAGGTCGGTGTGGAAGTACATGACTCTTTCTGGGTCATTACCTCGTTTATCTATCCGCGCCAGTGGTTCGTAGCTGTTCTGGTCGGTATAGATATACAGGCTGGTGGGGTGATTCGGGCCGGTTTCCTGAATCATTCTTAAGCCGTCCCACAGGAAGCGGGTACGGTTGTAGGGTTTGCCTTCGCGGTCTAGCAGATGCTTTTCGATTCGCCGACCTAAGGCATCGTAGACGTAGCCGTAACGTTGGCTGCGGTCTGACTGTTCGATGCGTACTTCGCTCAGGCGGTGTTCGGCGTCGTAGTGGTAGTGCTAGGTGGCGCCGATGCTCTGTTTGGTTTGGGTTCGGCCGTGCTCGTCGTGGCGGTAATCGGTTTGGCCGTGTTTGCTGTGTTTTTTGCTTACCATCCTGTCTAGGTTGTCGTGATGTATTTACTTTCTATATGTATAATTAAATAAAACTAAGGTTCATATAAATAATATGAATCTTCTGTTAAATATAGAACTTCCTTTTTACTATTGGTCGAAATCGGTGAAATCAGAAATTCTCGCATATCACCCATATCTATTGATTTTTGAATAAAATTTATTAGTTCACTTTTTGAAACTTTAAACATTTCTCCTTTTATTATTTTTTTTCCTTAGAATTGCGACAATCTTTTGCAGCCTATGCTTATTGGTACAATCACAAATGGTTGCATTCATCGTTATGTTATTTGCCACCGATAGAGTTTAACTAACAACCACTCCTTAATTTTGTTGTTTGAATATGTGTTGCCATTCCACTATTTTAAGGGATAGTTACAATTTTAGAATTTTTTATAACTAATCTAATTGAAAATATATTCAACTCGATTCACATATAGTCCGATCTTTATATGTCAAATCAATTTCCTTACAGAATTTAATTCCCTGTAAGCCAGCACTTAAAATAGCCGATTTTACTTTATTATTGATCACAATTAAATTTGGTTGTTCTTTGCATCTAACAATATTATAACCATCAGGTATATCGTCTAATATTACTGTATATAAAAACATATAGGCAGGATTATTTGGATCGAAATTAGTCAACTGATATTCGCTTTTGTTCATATCACAACAATCTATCTTTATTATGGGATTTATCACACTAAAACCATCAAAAATTTCATTTCCATATATTATTTCGGCATTAAAAAATTCAACTTCTGTTGGCACTACACTTTCAAGAATAGCCCTGAGCTTCAGGCTAACTAACTCAGGTCCAGTAGTAGATAGCATGTGACACTTTTTTAATTTATTAAAACAGGATTTATTCTTAGCTTTATATTTTAAAGTACAATCAAGACCTTTAAGGCTAATCCCCTCATTAAATAGTGAGAAATCCATGGATATATCATGGAGATAATCAAGCATATTATATGTATTTTCTTCTATTGAAATTATATAGCTCATCTTTTCACCACCTAAATTCAACAAGCATTATTTAACTTTGTAACTATCCCCTAAAATAGTACAGCAAAAAAGTAGAAAATTCTCTATGATAAAAGAAAAGGGGATTTAATTATGAAAAAAATGACTGAACATCAAATCGTGGCTATTTTAAAAGAAGCTGAAGCGGGTATTTCGGTTAAAGAACTGTGCCGTAAATATGGCATGGGTAATTCAACTTTCTATAAATGGCGAGAAAAATACGGCGGAATGGAAACTTCGGATATCAAACGCTTAAAGGAGCTGGAGGCTGAAAACCGCAAGCTTAAGCAGATGTTTGCCGAACTGAGTTTAAAATCCCAGCTGCAGGAAGAAATCATAAAAAAGCTTTAGTGCCCACAAAGGCACGTAAAACGTGGGCACAGCAACTACAACAAAATCATTCAGTTACTATTGCTATGAGTTGTGCCATTGTTGGCTTAAGCCGTTGTGCTTACTATTATCAACCTAAGTTACAGGATGATTCGGTGATTGTTTCGGTGTTGAATGCTATCACGGACAGGCATTTACGCTGGGGCTTTCCTAAATGCTTTAATCGTATCAAAAAGCTCGGCTATAAATGGAATCATAAACGGGTGTATCCGGGTGTATTGCCAATTAAAGCTTAATCTCAGGATAAAGCGTAAACAGCGCATTCCTCCACGAAGCCCAGAAAGGCTATTAGTCCCCAATAAACAAGGTGAATGCTGGTCAATGGATTTTATGAGTGACAGTAGTCGTAATCAGCGTCGCTTTAGGACATTCAATGTTATCGATGACTTTAATCGTGAAGCGCTAGGGATTGATATTGCAGTAAGCTTACCAGCAGGAAGGATTACCCGTTACTTAGATAAACTGGCTGAATATCATGGGTATCCATTAAAAATACGGGTCGATAATGGGCCAGAATTTACAGGAAAAACCTTTATAAACTGGGCTAAATTACATGATATAACCATTGATTATATCCAACTCGGTAGTCCTTATCAAAATGGCTATATTGAACGATTTAATCGTACCTATCGTACTGAAGTACTCGATTTATATCTTTTTAACAACTTAGCACAAGCAAGGAGAATAACCGAAGAATGGTTAACGATTTATAATACCGAAAGACCGCATGAGGCATTAAATAACATGACACCGATTGAGTATAAAACACTAAAATAAGCAGCATGATTTTCTACGTGAGTTGTGTACTAAGTTTGGGATATTTACAAAATTGATCTTCTACCCCATTTTGTTCTTGAGTATAAATAGCTGCTTTATTGCCTTTTAATTCCTTAGTTTTTAATATCTTTTCATCTGGCGAATATTCAGGCGGATTTCCACACCCTAATGAAATTTGCCTACCATATTTTCGTTCTTTTTTTGTACAAAATTTAAATTATTAATCATTTTTAAACGAACATCATTCGATAAATCATTTTTTACTAATGGATAATAATGGACTTCCCAGTGATTCATCGCCATAATAAATTCTTTTAATGTATTTTTTGCATTTTCTAAATTCATTTAGTTTAGTTCTCCTATTTGTTAAATATTTTACTCAACACAATCTTTCCATTTTTCACCTCTAACATAAGCTATTAGTTCATCTGGATTTTGTGGTTCATCAGGAATTTTCAAAATTGAACCATAGCTACAATAACCAATAATTGATGTTTCTATATCACTTAAATAATCAAAAGCAACCGCGGGTATATCATTGTAATCCAAATCAGATAAGTTATCTTTTATATACACAAATGTAAAATTATATATCTTTTTTCTATTCCATTTAAATTGGATTAGTTTTTCGAAAAATTCATCCATTAATTTCTCTGAGTTATCATTCAGATTCCATGATCGCATTATTCTTTTTAAATCTGTAAATGCTTCTTTTTCATCAATAATAAGTTTCGCCATTTATAAGTTAATTCCATTCAATTCGATTAAGTAGCTTTTGATATTCACCAAATTTCATATCATTGGCGGGATAAGTAGCGATGTGCCCTGTGGGTTATAATAATAGTGTAACAGTATGCTCTAGGTATCGTTTTTTTAATTAGCCGCTAATCTTTGTTATTATTAAATAATTAGTGAATTAATTAATGGATGAGCAAAAGAATTAGAGTAATTTTGCCAAATTTATATTTATGTTCTAAATGTATCATTATTTCGATAATAATTTATTTCATCAATCAGCCAGTTATTATCATGCTCAAAGTCTGATTTATTTTGGGTTACATAGTCTAAAGAACCAACCAGCATCCATCCTCTTAAATTTAATCCTTTAACAGCAAGAGGCATTTCCATATCTTCTTCATCAAGATATATCTCATCATCATCTAAATTTTGAATGTAATCCCATGGAATATAATAAAACTCTGTATATTCTGGATTACTATTCCACGAATTTAAATTTGCATAAATCCATTCCCCTTGGTCTAGAAGATTAAGGTTCTTTATTAATTCATATATAGATTTAAAGCTATTCATTGGTATCCTCAAATTTTACTACAATACGAACCACCGCCCCATGAGTTCTTTCCTTCATAAGCCTTTAAGGTGATAATCAAGATATCTAGAGTTATGATCTTTCTTGCCAACTAACTGCAATAAACCACCGACTCTTTCATGATGGTACCATGTAGTTGACCAATCAATCCCAGCCAGTGCTTTTCCTAGGAAAACACCATTTTACCGGATAAAACTATCTCCAAAATTCCTGGATATTTACTTTCAATAGAAGCCTTAAGTTGAAAATCGTTTTATACATATCTTCTGGTAAACTCCCCCACCACAGATCAATTCAAACCACCCCATTAAACGCATACTGATACAGATTAACCCCCTTCCAGCAACCCAATCGGATCTAGCTGGGTAAATCAGCCTATATCCGGAGCATAATACTTGAAAGTATTGTAATGTAAACTGGTTTTCCTGTCTAAATATTGTCCCTGATATCTGAGGTTTTGCTCTACTGATTCGTGTTCGATTTCATGAATCAGTTTTCCCCATAGCTGAAAGCTGCATTCCCACAGTATTTCGCCGTTTGCATCGGTTAGTTCTTCCGGTACTTTCTAGTATTAATGAATAGCCTTTTATTTTGTTAAATATTTATTGACTAAACATTTTTCTTAATAAATTATGATAATAACACCCCTGAATACCAATTCAAGACGTATAAAGATTTAGATCTAATATTGTTTAGATCTTACTTATCTGTATTTTCATCTTTTCTAATACTTTCTCTAAATTTATTAAGTCCAACACTTGAAAAATCATCAATATACACTAATGTCGGTATGCCGGTTTTATTATTTACTTCTCTTAGCCATTCACAAAAATTATCAAATATAATATCGTCACATTCCTCTTGTAATAAAAATCCACCATCCGTATGTGAGTCATGTAATTGGTCTAAAGCACAAATAAATTCATCTTTATTTTTAATGAGCCAACTCATAGGTAGTTTAGTCATAATACCTATTAACTTTAGTTCATCATTATAATCTAAAAGGGATGGTCTATTTTTCAAAAAATTGTATAGTATATTCTCGTTCATAAATTAATATCCTGATCCATCTAATAAAATCTGAGCCCCATTATTGTCACTACGAAAAGGTTCCCATATTACATCAGTTCTATGATTCTGCTTATTTAAGGTATTGGTAATACAAGCCATTAGACCATTTGCTAAGTTAGATGTTAGCCATTTGGCTTCCGCGGAAAAATCCGTGCCATGTCCATATATTTGATATCCATCACCCTTATACTTAAATCTAGTATACTTAAATCTAGCTCTTGAGAAACGATTAGGCTCAGTGTAACTATTCCCTAAAATAGTACAGCAAAAAAGTAGAAAATTCTCTATGATAAAAAAAAAGGGGGATTTAATTATGAAAAAAATGACTGAACATCAAATCGTGGCTATTTTAGATAAACTGGGCTAAATCACATGATATAACCATTGATTATATCCAGCCCGGTAGCCCTTATCAAAATGGCTATATTGAACGATTTAATCGTACCTATCGTACTGAAGTACTCGATTTATATCTTTTTAACAACTTAGCACAAGCAAGGAGAATAACCGAAGAATGGTTAACGATTTATAATACCGAAAGACCGCATGAGGCATTAAATAACATGACACCGATTGAGTATAAAACACTAAAACAAGCAGTTTAATTTTCTACGCTAGTTGTGTACTGAGTTTGGGGTATTTACAAATAAGCTCCGAGATGATATTAAATACTGCATTTCCGGATGCAAACAGTTTAGGAGATAAATATATGACTGAATGGACAGGTGTTATGTATGGCTTTTACACTAATAAGTTGATAGATGATGTATTTTCTTCATTGATCAAAAAAATAGCGTCTATTAATTATAAATATAAACAAGATAGTTTTCGAGATGAAGAATTTCTATTTTTCTATAAAAATGATGAAATGCAAGATTATCACCTTGAGAATGGCTATAATTTGGATATTAATGGTGAAGGTTGTTTTGGAGTTGAGGCAAAAAATACAACGTTGAATGGAATCGCTACACTATTTGAATTTGATAATGATTCTGATTTTGAACCTTATGATATAAATTTGCATTTTGATAATGTATTTTATTATGTACTCGTGTTACCTGAAGCAATTGAAAATTCAAATTTTTGCCAGAATATATATAATTTGTTTATTAATATTCTTAATGAAAAAATAAAATAAATACATATTCAACTGCGGACGCTTTATCCTGATAATCTCGATTCAGCTGTTGGGGTAGGTTAATCTGTATCATTATGTGCCTAATGGGTTGATTTGGTTTGATCTATTTGGTTAAAAAATAAGAAAACATCGTATGATGGTAAAAGTCGAAGAGATGCATTTAGATAGGTAAGCGTGGTGTTGGTATACCAATCAATCACCATTACACGGTCATCTTTACGAGATAGCAATATTATGATTGCTGGAAATGGTCAGCAATAAAGTGAATGTATTGATAAAAAAAGAAAATCCACCTTCATTCAAGAGTATAGTTTTGGGTACTCTAAAACAGAACAGAGTCATGGTACTGAATCAAATATAATGTTAGACCTTCAAATAATCAGGATACTGGTTATGTTTCTGGAACTCCTGGTCATCATAATTTCTCTAAAGGAATTGATATGTGGTTTGAAAACGCATTAGGCAGAGAAAAAATTCAATTTATGTTTAATAACGAATTTAATTTTCAATCTATTGAATTGAATAGTGTTTCATTTGACAGCTATTCAGAGTTTAAATGTCATTTAAATTGCAAGGAAATCCCCAAAATTTACCCTAAAAAATGGGATAAAGTTGAATTTAATGCATTAAATTTAATTATTACTTTTAATGAGATAGTTCAGTTAAATATGTCTGGTTCAAAAATTGGTTTTTTCTGTTCACCAACCATCAATTCTTTTACTGATTATTCTGAAATAACAGTTCAACATAACAAATTACAACTTTACTGTAAATCAAAGTTTTTAATTATAGAAAGTATAACTCCCTATATAGATGAAAGATGGAATTAAAAATAAAGATGAAATAAATTTTTATTAGCTCGGTGCATCAAAAACATCAAATAGACCGCAAAGGGAATGCAGCTTTCAACTTTGGGATAAAACGGATTCAGGAAATCGAACACGAATCAATTGTACAAAATCAGATATCAGGGACGATATTTAGATAGTGGAAACCAGCTTACATTACAATACTTTCAGGGTATTATGATCTGGGTATAGGTAGATTTACTCAGCCATATCTAGTTGAATTGTTTGTGGCTTGAATCGTGGGGTTTGAGTTGTTTAAAATTCATTCGCGAATAAGAAAGTAATAATCTTGTTAAAGAAGTCGAGATTACAGGAAAATCGCATTAATCAAGTATCGATCATTTAATAGAACAGCTTTTTAAATAATAAAAATCTAGGTATTGGAACCAACGAATTTCTGAAGCTAGAGATCGATATGGGGCATATGTTTATTTTAGAGAAATAAATGATAGTATAATTGAAATATTAGGTTTAGGTAAATCTAACAAGGCTAACCAGCAAACAGTTATCAATGAAGTTTTAAAAGTATTTGGTATAGGAGCTTAAGTATTTTGAATATTAAAATTTTAAAATATGATCAAGATCTTAATCTGGTAAATGATAATGTTGATGTTGAAGTTTTTTTAGACAATGGAAAGCGGTATACTGCAACATTTTTCACTATCGAAAATATAATTTCTATTTTAAATAAGTATAAAGAAACAAAAGAGTGTTGTAATGGCTTATATTTTTGGGCATCAGATATGATTATTGTTGAAAGTTTAAATGACAAAATAATAAATAAAACGATACAGGATTTGATAAAAAATGAAGAATTTCATCATGCTTTTTCATTATTAGAGTAATTAACAAATGTAGAAAAGATCGCATATCTAAATATTCATAGTTTTTATTTCTTTGCTACCTTATTGTAGAAAATCCGCTATTAGTTTTGAAGTATAATGATACAGAAAATAGTATATGAGCCGATACAATATAATTCATATTATCAAGGATAGAATTTAGACAAGTAACTAGGGACTGTTGATCTTTGCTGTACATAAATTACTCAACAATACATTGGCAGCCACATTAACATAAATGCCAGTGAT